>NZ_DCEN01000073.1:9962-20499 GCF_002316955.1 Proteiniphilum sp. UBA1028 | reverse complement strand
TGTGTTATTTTTGTGGACAACTCTGTGCTACAATAAATATCCAACAATGAGACATCTCTATTTACTGCTTACCATAACCATGCTGCTTTTCGCGACAGGTTGTACCAATCCTGGCTCCACACTCTCTTTTTCAGATTTCGGTGCAAACGCCGACACCCGCGAAGACGCGTCCATTGCGGCACGGCGACTTATCGCACAATTACAGTCGAAGCAGGATAGAGCTCATACAACAATATTGTTTCCGAAAGGACGGTACGACTTCTATCCCGACAGCGCTTTTGTCCGGGAGTACTACATCTCCAATCACGACCAGGACAATCCGAAAAAGGTGGGCTTCGCGCTGGAAAACCTGCGCAACGTCACCATCGACGGACAAGGGTCGGAGTTTGTGTTTCACGGCCGGATGATTCCTGTTGCGTTGCTCAATAGCGAAAATATTACCCTGAAGAACTTTTCGATCGATTTTGAGATCCCGGCCTTGCGTCAGCTTCGTGTGCTGGAGGTGAACAAAGAAAATGACGAGATTATCGCTGAGATCTATCCTTCCAATCACTACCGGATCGACGACGAGAAGTTGATTATTCTGGGCGAGACCTATGAGTTAAGGCCCGAGACGGCAATGTCGTTCCGTGAAGACAAGCGACTTACTTATCTTCGTCGCGATCTGAGCTTTAACCCGCAATCGGTGAGCGAGAAATCGCCCAACATCCTCAGCCTGAAAGGATGGGATCAGGTAGACGAAACCTCTCCCGGCGAACGGTTCGTGCTGCGGTCCTACTACCGCCCCACTCCCGGCATCTTTCTGAGTGAAAGCCGCAATACGGTATTCGAAAATGTGAAAGTTCATTATGCGGAAGGAATGGGACTGCTTGCCCAACTGTGCGAAAACATCACACTCCATGGCTTCAGTGTTTGCCTGAAGGGCGATGATGATCCGCGCTACTTTACTACCCAGGCCGACGCCACCCATTTCTCCGGCTGCAAGGGAGTCATCGTCTCTCAAAACGGACTTTATGAGGGTATGGCCGATGATGCCATCAACGTACACGGCACCTATCTACGGGTCACAAAGAGGGTGGACAACCATACGCTGCAGGCGCGTTATATGCATTATCAGGCATGGGGCTTCAAATGGGGAGACCCGGGCGACAGTGTACAGTTTGTGGAATCGGAGAAGATGGAGCTGGTGAGAGGAGGTATAAACTCCATTGAGTCGGTGAAAGCGATCGACAAACCCACCGACTTTGGAGCCAAAGAGTTTGAGATCAGGTTCACCCGGCCACTTCCCCTGGAGATTTCGGAAGAGGGGAAATACGGTATTGAGAACCTCACCTGGACACCGGAAGTGCTCTTTTCCGGTAACATCGTCCGCAACAACCGGGCACGGGGATCGTTGTTCAGCACGCCAAAGAGGGTTTTGTGCGAAAACAACCTGTTTGATCATACCCACGGGACAGCCATCCTGCTTTGCGGCGACTGCAACGGCTGGTTCGAAACGGGAGCCTGCAGAGAGGTAATCATTCGCAACAACCGTTTCATCAACGCACTCACTGCCAATTATCAGTTTACCAATGCGGTGATATCCATCTACCCCGAAATACCCAATCTGGAAGATCAACAGCAGTTTTTCCATTCCGGGATTGTGATTGAAAACAACACCTTTGAGATGTTCGACAGGCCTGTTCTCTATGCCAAGTCGACCGATGGCCTTATTTTTCGGAACAATACCATCACGCACAATCAGGAATTTAAACCGTTCCACTGGAACACACATCCCTTCTTTTTCGAAAAAGTAAAGAATGTGTTGATCGAAAACAATCGGTTTGACGACGGTTTTAATAAAGCAACAGACATAAAAACCCTGCTTTCGGAAGAGAATGCGGTAACGGTAAAATAATCTACACAAAACAGATAAAAAAATGAGCGTAAACATCTTTCCCCTTTTTGCCGTAACAGTCCTGTTCATTGGGTGCACACAGCAGCCGGTGAAAACGGCAGCGCAGGAATTGCAATTGATGTACAACAAGCCCGCCCTGCTGTGGGAAGAAACGCTCCCCCTCGGTAACGGGCGCATTGGCATGATGCCCGACGGAGGAGTGGACAAGGAACAGATTGTGTTGAACGACATCACCATGTGGAGCGGCAGCGAAGATCCCGAAGCGCTCAACCCCGAAGCACTCCGTTACCTGCCTCAAATCCGCGAACTGCTGCTTGCCGGACAGAATGACGAAGCACAAAAACTGATGTATCAGCATTTTCGCTGCGGCGGGCAGGGCTCTGCCCGTGGCAACGGGAAAGATGCACCCTATGGCAGCTTTCAGAAGTTGGGTGATTTACGGATACACTACGCCTATGCAGGGGAAGATAGCGTGAGTGGCTACCGCCGCGCGCTTTCGTTGAACGATGCTGTGGCCACGACGGAATTTAGCAAAGGAGGCGTACGTTTCTCGCGCGAATATTTTGCCTCTTTTACCGACGATGTGCTCGTCATCCGGCTTTCGGCCAGTAAAAAAAGATCCATCGGTTTCAGCCTGGAGCTTTCACGCCCCGAGAGAGCAAACATTTCACTAAAAGACAACGCGTTGTACATGGAGGGGCAACTTAACGACGGGTACAATACCGACAAAGGAGTACGCTATTTCACAAAGTTGCAGATCCTCAATAACGGAGGTACACATTCGGCGGACGAAAATTCGCTCTCCCTCGCAGAGGCCGACGAAGCACTGATCATCGTCTCCACCTCCACAGATATGCTCGAAAAAAACTACAAAGAGACAACAACAACTTTATTCGATCAGGCAAGAGCGAAGCAATACCAGGATCTGAAAAAGAACCATACAACGAAGTACCGCGAGAAGTTCAGCCGCGTGGAGCTCAATCTTGGAGAACATAGCAACACAGTAGCTACCGACAAGCTTTTGAACAATTTCCAGGCGAACGACGACCCTGCATTTGCTGCGCTCTATTTTCAGTACGGGCGTTATCTGATGATCTGCGGAACAAACGAGAAATCGTTGCCGCTCAACCTGCAGGGATTGTGGGCAAACACGCTGCAAACGCCCTGGAACGGCGACTATCACCTAAACATCAATGTGCAAATGAATTACTGGCCTGCCGAAGTATGCAACCTCTCGGAGCTGCATAAGCCACTGCTCAATTTCACCCAATCGCTCGTCCCATCCGGAACCAAAACGGCGCAAACGTTCTACGGTGCCGATGGATGGATTGCCCACATGATGAGCAACCCGTGGAAATTTACCGCACCCGGCGAACACGCGTCGTGGGGGGCAACCAACACAGGCGGCGCATGGCTCTGTGCACACCTTTGGGAACATTATGCCTTCACACAGGACAAAGCCTACCTGCAAAGCATCTACCCCACCCTGGTTTCGGCAGCACAGTTTTTCCTCTCGGCAATGATTGCCGAACCAGAGAACGGCTGGCTGGTGACTGCGCCGTCGTCCTCTCCCGAAAACGGGTTCTATATGCCCGGCACCAAAGAGGTGGTTTTTGTCTGCATGGGCCCAACAATGGACGTGCAGATCATCCAGGAACTGTTTACCAACATCTTATCGGCTGCCGAAATACTGGGTATTGAAGATAACACCACCGCGAGAATTCGCGAGACCTTGCCCAAGCTGCCGCCCATGCAAATCAGTCCCAAAGGATACCTGATGGAATGGCTCAAAGATTACGAAGAAGCAGAGCCGCAACACCGGCACGTGTCACACCTCTACGGCCTATACCCTGCCAGTCAGATTTCGCCCGAAACCACGCCCGAACTGGCAGCGGCAGCACGGGAAACACTCAATCGGCGCGGCGATGGCGGCACGGGATGGTCGCGCGCCTGGAAGGTCAATTTCTGGGCACGGCTGCACGACGGAAATCGCGCCTACAAATTGCTTAAAAGCCTCATGGAGCCGTCGCTACCGTTGAATGCCACTACCTACGACGGCCAGGGGGGCGGCACCTATCCCAATCTGTTCTGTGCACATCCGCCGTTCCAGATCGACGGCAACTTTGGCGGCACCTCCGGCATTGCCGAAATGCTTATCCAAAGTCAGAACGGATATATCGATCTGCTGCCTGCCCTGCCCGATGTGTGGGAAAACGGTAGTTTCAAAGGGTTGCGCGTACGCGGTGGCGCCGAGGTAGATGCTGTCTGGAGCAATAAACAGCTCTCGTCGGCAACCATCAGAGCTACGTCGGACAATATATTTAAAATGAAAGTTCCCGATTATGCCATATCCCTGAAACGCAACGGAAAAGAGGTGACGATCGACAATGGTTATGTTTCGATCGACCTGAAAAAAGGCGAATCGGCAAATCTTGTGATCAACAAGAATTAGCTTCTGCCCCTCGGGAAGGAAGCAACTTTTGCAAACGAAGAGCGAGAAAGAACAGTCTGGCTTGTTAACTTTTATTGATGATTATTTTTTCGGTATTTCTGAACTGATCCAATCAATTGTCGTATTTTTAAAAATTATTCGACTAATAAAAGAAAGACGATGAAGTTCAAATCATTTTTATTTACATGGGTACTGATCCTGTGTGCAGACAGCATGAGTGCCCAGCAGATTATTGCACACCGGGGATACTGGAAAACCGAAGGATCGGCACAAAACTCCATTGCGGCACTGATGAAAGCCGATTCCATCGGGGTTTTTGGATCAGAGGTCGATGTGTGGTTATCCTCCGACGGCGTTCCGGTGGTCAATCACGATGCCACCGTCACACTGAACGGAGAGAAACTGACCGTGCAGGATACACCCTACGCCACCCTCCGGAAAGTTACCCTTTCCAACGGAGAGGCGTTGCCTACTATGGAGGAGTATCTCGATGCGTTTGCCCGTTGCAAAAATGTGAAGCTCATCATCGAGTTTAAAACCCACAGATCGGAAGAACAGGAAACACTGCTGGTCGAAAAAGTAATAAACATGGTCCGTCAACGCGCCGTGCAGGAGCGCGTTGAGTATATCTCCTTCGGAGTGAATCTGGTGCGGCAGGCAAGGAGACTCGACTCCCAAGCGCCAGTATATTACCTGAACGGCGACTTGTCTCCACAGGTTCTCGCCACCCTGCAATTGAACGGCTTCGATTATCACTACAATGTGCTGTACAAACGTCCACAATGGGTGAGGAAAGCCCACGAGCTGGGGCAAAAAGTGAACGTATGGACCGTGAATAAACCAGATGATATGCAGAAGGTCATCGATCTGAATGTAGACTTTATCACCACCGACGAGCCGCTGCTGGCCCGGGAAATACTCAGCAAACAATGAATCTGAAAGAGCAACTCAACAAAGCAATTGAAATTGCAATATCGGCCCATGAGGGTCAGCTCGACACACACAACGGCCGTCCATACATTGAACATCCGTTCCGGGTAATGAACGCCGGGCACACGCTGCAAGAGAAGATCGTGGGCATCCTGCACGACGTGGTGGAAGATACGTCGTGGACGCTGCAACAGCTCGCCGAAGAAGGTTTCTCAAAGGAGACCGTTGATAGCGTGGATGCCTTGTCGCGCCGTGATAACGAATCGTACGACGAATACATCCTCCGCCTGCAGGACAACCCCACTGCCGTCAGGGTTAAGCTGAACGACCTGACGGACAACATGGATATACGCCGGTGGAATGAAGTGCAGTACCAGGATCTGGCCCGCCTCCAAAAATACCTCGAAGCCTACAAGCTGCTTACCGAGCAGGAGCATATGTCCTCCAGCAGGGAGAAATTTAACGAAGTTCCGGTAACGAAGCAGAACCGGGAACCCAAACCCGGAAAATGATCAGATGGCAGGCATTTACATCCATATTCCTTTCTGCAAGACCCGGTGTACCTACTGCGATTTCTACACCCTCAACAACGAATCACAGATCGACACATTTGTGGAGGCACTTTGCAAAGAGGCACAATTGAGAAAGAACGAGATCGCCGGGCCGGTGAAAACAATCTACTTTGGCGGTGGAACACCGTCGCGGCTTCATCAGAATCATTTCGACCATCTTTTCGACACCCTTTTCACCCAGTATATTGTTGATCCCGAGGCGGAGATTACCGTGGAGGCCAATCCCGATGACCTTTCGGACGAATATATCACGATGCTGGCACAGCTGCCGGTCAACCGGCTCAGCATCGGCATTCAGAGCTTCAACGACGATGAGCTGAAGTTCCTGAGTCGCCGCCATTCTGCCCAACAAGCCATCGAGGCAGTGAAGAAGTGTCAACAGCATGGGTTTCGCAACATCAGCATCGATCTGATGTATGGACTACCGGGCCAGACCATGGAAATATGGGAACAGAACCTGGATCAGGCTCTCTCATTGGATATTCAGCATATTTCGGCCTATCATCTTATTTACGAAGAGAAAACACGCATGCATTCGCTGCTGAAGGCCGGCAAGATTCAGCCGGTGAATGAAACCACCAGTACAGGCATGTTCTCAAAGCTGATCGATCGCCTCACAGCCGGTGGCTTTATCCACTACGAGATCTCCGCCTTTGGCAAAGAAGGGTATTTCTCCCGGCATAACACCGCGTACTGGCAGAATGAACAATACCTCGGACTGGGGCCGGCAGCACACTCGTTCGATGGCGACAACCGCTCCTGGAATGTGGCATCGCTCAACTCCTACATCAAAAGCATGGAATCGGGGATGCCGGAGCGGGAAATCGAACACCTAAACCAGCAGGAAAAGTACAACGAGTACATCCTCACCGGCCTCCGTACCATGTGGGGTGTGAACCTCACGGAGCTGAAAGACCGGTTTGGAGAGGAACTCTTCCTATTCTGCATGGAGAATGCTCAAAAATACCTGGACAAAGGCCTGCTCACCACAAAAGAGCAAGTAATGACACTTACCCGCGAAGGGATCTTCATCTCCGATGGCATCATGAGCGATTTGATGTGGGTGTAAAATATGCGTTAACTCAACCCCTCAATCTCCCCATCCACAATATCGATTCGCTTTGCCTGCGGGTCGGCCGGAAGTCCCGGCATACGCATCATCTCCCCGGCAATGGCCACAATAAACTCAGATCCCTGGTTGATAACCAGATCATTGATCTTGAACCGAAAATCCTTCGCTACGCCATACCATTTAGGGTCGGCTGAAAAAGAATACTGTGTTTTGGCAACGCAGACCGGCATCTTTTCAAGCGGGGTGCCTGTGATCGTTTTGAGCTTCTTAAGAGCTATTTCGCTCAACACCACATCGCGTGCACCGTAAATTTTGGTAGCAATCTTGGTGAGTTTTGTTTCTATGTCGTCCTCTTCGTCGTAGGTAAACTTCAACTCTCCCGATGGCTTGTTCTCGATGGCCTCCACCACTGCATTGGCCAGCTCAAGAGCGCCAGCTCCCCCATCGGTAAAAGCCTCGTTTACGGCAAACGAAACACCCCTCATTTCGCAGAACTTCTGCACCGTCTCAATCTCCAAAGGCGTATCGAATGCGTACTTGTTAAACGCCACCACAACCGACTGGCCGAAATCGGCCAGGTTGGCGAGATGTTTCTCCAGATTACCTAGGCCTTTTCTCAATCCGTCGATATCGGGTGCCTTGATGTCTTTTTCGGGAGTACCCCCGTGCATCTTGAGCCCCTGCGCCGTCACCACAATAACCGTGAGTTTGGGACGCAATCCGCTCTTACGGCATTTGATATTAAAAAACTTCTCTGCGCCCAGATCTGCACCGAAGCCAGCCTCAGTCACCACATAGTCGCCATACGACATGGCCATCTTGGTCGCCAGGACGGAGTTACATCCGTGAGCGATGTTGGCAAACGGGCCACCATGAACAAATGCGGGAGTGTTTTCGGTGGTCTGCACCAGGTTGGGGTTAATGGCATCCTTCATCAGCACGGTGATGGCACCCGCCACGCCCAGATCTTTCACCGTAAACGGTTTTCCGTTTCGTTTAATGCCCAGCAAAATATTTTCGATACGCCGCCGCAGATCATCTTCGTTTTCTGCCAGACAGAGGATCGCCATCAGCTCCGATGCGGCCGTAATATCAAACCCGGCCTCCTGCGGCACGCCGTTACCCGGTCCAAGGCCGGTGACAATATAACGCAGGCTGCGGTCATTCACATCCAGCACCCGCTTCCACAGCACCTCTTTAATTTCATCGCCCGTACCCTGTACGCGAAAAATATAGTTGTCGAGCAGCGCCGAGATGGTGTTGTGCGCCGTAGTCACCGCATGAAAATCGCCGGTAAAGTGCAGGTTGATATTCTCCATGGGAAGTACCTGTGCATACCCTCCACCGGCAGCACCTCCCTTCATGCCAAAGACCGGCCCCAGCGAAGGTTCGCGAAGAGCCACGATGGCATTTTTGCCCATTTTGTTCAGTCCGAGTGTCAACCCGATGGAGACGGTGGTTTTCCCAATTCCGGCCTTTGTGGGAGTGATTGCCGTCACCAGAATCAGGTTGCTTCTGTCTACTTTTTCCGGGCTTATCAGATGGACTGGAACTTTTGCCATGTGCCTTCCGAAGCTGATTACCTCATCACGCGGTATGCCGATGTTTTCCGCTACATCTTTGATTCTTCTCAGGGGAGTTTCTCTTGCAATTTGAATGTCCGATTTCATTATATCTATCGTTTACTTTTTTAGTTGTCCTACTTTTAGCGATCAACCCTCTGCGGCAGCGCCAGACAGTCATTGATCCTTTTTCAGCATCTCCTCCAACATCACCAGCTGGTCGCGCAGCTGTGCTGCTTCCAGGAATTCCAGCTTCTTGGCTGCCGCCAGCATTGCCTTCCGTGTCTGTTCTATTTTCGTTTTCAGGTCATCAGCTGAAGCATATTCATTCAGCGGTTCTGCTGCCAGCGCGTAATAGTCAGGCTCAACATATGCTCTTGCTTCAGCGGAAGAGGTATATTCTTTGTTCAGTGCGGAGGAAATACCTCTTTTTATTTGCTGCGGTATGATGCCATGCTCTTCGTTGTACTTCATCTGTTTTTCCCTGCGGCGATTGGTTTCGTCGATGGTCATCTGCATGCTGTTCGTGATCTTATCGGCATAGAATATTACTTTGCCATTCACATTTCGGGCGGCACGCCCCGCCGTCTGTGTGAGTGACCGGTGAGAGCGGAGAAACCCTTCCTTATCGGCATCCAGTACGGCCACAAGCGATACTTCCGGCAGGTCGAGTCCTTCCCGCAACAGGTTCACTCCGATAAGCACGTCGAAAAGCCCGCTGCGCAGATCGTTCATGATCTTCACCCTTTCCAGCGTCTCCACATCAGAATGGATGTAGTTACACCGTATTCTGTTGCTTGCCAGGTACTCCGTCAGCTCCTCGGCCATTCGTTTGGTCAGCGTGGTCACCAGCACCCGCTCATCCTTCTCCACCCGCTGTTGAATCTCCTCCATCAGGTCATCGATCTGGTTCAGGCTTGGACGCACGTCGATGGGCGGATCGAGCAACCCTGTGGGACGGATAAGCTGGTCGACCACAATTCCTTCCGACTTCTCCAGTTCGTAGTCGGCCGGTGTGGCGCTCACGAAGATGATCTCCGGCGTAAGGTCTTCAAACTCTTCAAACTTCAGCGGCCGGTTGTCTATGGCAGCCGGAAGGCGGAATCCGAACTCCACCAGGTTTATCTTGCGGGAATGATCACCGCCATACATCGCACGGATCTGCGGGATGGTCACATGGCTCTCGTCGATCACGGTGAGGTAATCTTCCGGGAAGAAGTCCAGCAGGCAGAAAGGGCGTGTTCCCGGATCCCGCCCGTCGAAATAGCGCGAATAGTTCTCAATTCCGGAACAGTATCCAATCTCCTTGATCATCTCCACGTCGTAGGTCACCCGCTCATAAAGTCGCTTTGCCTCCAGCGGTTTCCCTATCTCCTGAAAAAACTCCACCTGCTTTCCCAGATCAAGCTGTATTTCGTCCACTGCCCTGTTGATGCGCTCCTGCGTGGTGATAAAGAGATTCGCAGGAAAAATACGGTACGCATCCATCTTCTCCATGGTGATGCCGGTAAGCGGGTCCACCGATTCCACACTTTCAATCTCGTCGCCCCAGAAAATAATGCGTATTATATAGTCACGATAGGCCAGAAACACATCCACCGTATCCCCTTTTACGCGAAAGTTACCCCGGTTAAAATCGGCTGTTTCGTTGCGGGAGTAGAGGATGCTCACCAACGATCGCAACAGCTGATCCCGCTCAAGTGTCATTCCCGCCCTCACTTCGACGGTGGTTTTCTGAAAATCGTCCGGATTCCCGATTCCGTACAGGCAGGAAACAGACGACACCACAATCACATCGCTCCGGCCCGACAGCAAGGCTGAGGTGGCTGCAAGCCGGAGTTTTTCAATTTCGTCGTTGATGGAAAGATCTTTCTCAATATAGGTATCCGTAGAAGGTATATAGGCTTCGGGTTGATAATAATCGTAATAAGAGACATAATACTCCACCGCGTTATGGGGAAAGAAGCTCTTGAACTCGCTGTAAAGCTGTGCAGCCAGTGTCTTGTTGTGGCTCAGCACCAGCGTGGGCTTGTTGAGTTGTGCAATTACATT
>NZ_DCEN01000073.1:1201-9732 GCF_002316955.1 Proteiniphilum sp. UBA1028 | reverse complement strand
GGCTGATCGCCGGTAGGCTTATATTCGGATGTTAGTTGAAACTGCATAGTAAGCAAGATTACAAATAGTTGTTTTCCTTCATCGCTCAGGGAGCACCAGGATAGGGTTTTGTTTCGTAAATGGAGGTTATCTGAAAGAGGGGGTTTACCCTCATGTGAACAATATAGCCGGTTACTTGCTCCGATTTTCCATTCCCCGCGAACAATTTTGTGAGCGGGACATTCACGCTGAAGGCATCGCTCATGGTCTTCTCATACTGTACCGCACTCAGGTCGGGGACAAACTGCAGCGTTGCGTTCTGTGTACGGGCCGCAGCAATCAGCAACTCACCGGCAATCCTTTCGCGGGGTGCCCTGCCCGATTCAAAAAATCGGTCGACCACGGGTGCCAGGTATCGCCTCATGCCATCGTGATCCACCATGGAGAGAGCTGCGTAGAACCCGCCCACGGTCTGTCGGAGGCTGTCGAGCTCGGTCTCGTTTACGGGATACGACTGAAAGAGCATTTCGCGGCGAGTGTTTGCCAGTGTAAGATAATCACCCTTGAAGTCGCCGCTCTGTGCCAATAGAATATAATCAGAGTAGGCTTCAGCAGTATTTGTATTCAACGCACCCACCCAGGAGAGCGAGTCGATCCGGATCTTCACCAACGAAGCATACGGGCTTTTCGGGTACTGTTGCAGGAAGTCCCGCAACTCCGTAATGTTGCCCGTCGTTTTCAACTGCTCCCAGCGCACTGCCTCTTTCTCCTTCAGGCTCATGAGCTTTGCCTGAGCCTCTTCAAACCGCGCTCCACCAGGATGTGACGCCATGTAGGCAACATATCCCTCCACCGAGTTCATTTTCAGCGCCTTCTCCCAGCCACTGCGCTCGAGGTTACCCTTTCGAATCGTTTCGTTGTACACAAAAAAAGCGCCCGCCAACAAAACCGCTGCCAGGGCAATCCACAGGAGAGGCTTTTTCTGAGGTTTCTTTGTACTCGCATCAAACGTATCTGTAGCTTCCTCCGTATCAGCCACGTTCGGCATCTCCGGCACCTTTGCTTCTGAAGCGATTGGGAAATTCACGTTGCCTGGCCCTCCCTCCTCTTCAACCGGAATATTCTCCTCCTTTTGAAATTCAGGCAGGTCAATCTCATAGTCCGCGCGAATTTTCATCGCGCAATCTTCACAGAACAGCGCTTCTTCGGGTTTATTCTTTCCGCATAGGGGGCATTGTCGAGACATATTTTACCAGGTTTATCGTGATTTCACCTTTTTACAAAGGTAGCAAAGTTAACGCTTTTACTCCACTACTGTTGCATAATATTTCTGTCAATTGATAGATTCAACATTGCCTTACTGCACAATCGTGAAGCGGACTTCGAAGATTCTGACTGGAGATAGGGACTTTTGCAGGGACAAACTATTTTTGTACTTTTGGATTCAAGTCACAAACATATGAACTACTTCAAAAAAAGAATACAATCCTTCGGTCATGCGTTCAGGGGAATCCGCACGCTGTTCAAAAAAACGCCCAATGCTCTGATCCAGTTATTTGCTGCAGTGGCAGCCGTGGTTTTGGGATTTATGCTTCGTATATCAAACGGGGAGTGGCTTGCCGTGATCATCGTCATCGGTTTCGTGTTTGCCCTGGAAGCGATCAACACAGCTTTGGAGACCCTTGCCGACTTTACCTGTAACAAAGAGATGCATGCCTCCATCCGGGAAGCAAAAGACCTTTCTGCCGCCGGCGTATTGATCGCGTCGCTGGCTGCTTTGGCTGTGGCCATCGTGGTGTTTCTTCCAAAAATCCTCTAAACCATACCATGATCGATTTACAACCATACATTGACGAAACCAACGAGGTAAAGGCTGCACCATACGAGGTAAAAAAAAAGCTGCATGAATTGAAATGTATTCTGGAGCGATTGTGCAGGGAGCTCACGAAAGAGGAGTCCCTGCAGTTTCCCACCCTGTTTTCGCGACTGGTCTTCGTTGCTCAAAAATATAGCCTCCCCAGGCAGCTTGAATGGCATCTCCAGCATTTCAGGGTAAGGGAAAGCTATCTGCTAAAAGATCAGGCACAGCAAGCAACTAGTCAGGATTTCAAGGATGCAGTAAATACGCTGATGGCGCTCTTCACTTTCCTGCAGACCGGCAATGCCGATGTTGACCGGACTATCGCCCCCGAGGAGACGGTTCGTTTTTCTTTCGACAGAATACGGGTTTATCTATCTAAAATTGAGCCCGAAAACAACCTGCTCCGATGTGTGGCCGAAGAGAATCCCCAAAATGAAGTAACCGTAAGATACGAGGCAATTCCGGAGAATAACAGCCTTATCGGCCCGGAAGAAACATTTTGGGAAGGGGCACAGTTAAACCTGATCGATTGCATCGTGGATAAAAATGGCTACTTCGTGCCAAGGTATATTGTCCTCGAGCCGGATTACCTGATCGATGCATCTGCCATTGCCGAGTGTTTTCAGAACTACGCTGTCTCGCCGCTACACTATTTCCGTAACAAACTGGAGGAGAAAGAGAATCGTTCCTATCTGTTGCTGGGAAACCTGGCCAACTTCTTTCTGGATGAGTTGGTGTATGCCGGGAACCCCGACGATGTTTCTTTCGATGATGTCTTTTTGCGCTCTTTCAAACAATCGCCCTTCGAATATACCAGTTGCGAGGACATACGTTCCGACAAGGACTTCCGGGAGTTTATGCGAAAAGCAAAAGACCAGTTTGAGCACATCAAACGGGTCATACGCGATGATTTCCCCAAACGAGGGATCGATGTTGATCATTGCACGCTGGAGCCTTCCTTCTTCAGCGAGAAATTCGGATTCCAGGGGCGGCTCGATTTGCTACACATGCATCCCGACGAGGCAGACACGAAAATTGTGGAGTTGAAATCGGGGAAGTTACCCTTTCCGACGTATAACAAAGGGAAGATTGCCCTCAACCACGAAGTGCAGACTGCCGTGTACCGGATGATGGTGGAGAGTGTGTTCGGAAAAGATGCCCGTCAGGTAGATGCGGCCATACTCTATTCGGCAGGAAACGAGCCGGGCGAGAACCTCCGCTTTGCAGCCGTTTACAAGGAACTGGAAAAGAAAATCATCCATCTCAGGAACCGGATCGTGGCTATTGAGCACGCAATCATCCACGGCGATAACAATCAGGTAGAAGAGCTATTCGACGCACTATGTGGCCCCGTGGACCCGTCGCAGAGACTACCCGGTTTTTATTTGCAGAAGCTCGAACAGATCCGCACCGTGCTGTCTCAAAGCAGCGAGTTGGAAAGAGCCTGGCTCTACCGGTATATTCGTTTTATTTCGAGAGAGTTGTACCTCCAGAAGACCGGCGATGTGGAATACGAGACTCCCACCGGGCTGGCATCGCTCTGGAACAGCCATTTCGAGGAACGGGCCGCATCGTTGGATGTGCTCTTCAATCTCTCCATCACGGATATCGACGACTCGGGCAACGAGCGGTCAATTATTTTCTCCCGCAGCGAAGCTGATCACGATATTGTGAATTTCCGCGAGGGGGAAATATGCATTGTGTACCCGAGAAGCGACGACACCGATACGGTGCTGAACCGTCAGATTCTGAAGGGGACCCTTGTAGAGATCACCCAAAAACACGTAGAGGTACGTTTCCGTTACAAACAAAAAAACCGCCGTTATTTTGACGACCACCCGCTGTGGGCCATTGAACATGACACGCTGGATTCCTCCTGCAACAGCATGTTCAAAAGCATCTTTTCTTTTCTGAAAGCATCAAAACAAAAAAGAGACCTTCTGTTGGGATTGAGGCCCCCCGGGGTGAGGACGATGGAAGAGAGCCGGAATAAAATCACGTCCGACAGCATCATCGATAAAATAATGCATGCAGAGGACTATTTTCTTCTTGTGGGGCCACCGGGAACCGGAAAAACGTCCATTTTTGCCCGCCGGTTAATCGAAGAATATTACAAACAACCCGATACCAACATCCTGGTGCTGGCCTACACCAATCGTGCTGTTGACGAACTTTGCGATGCGATCAATGCAGCCTTTGGTTGTAGCGACGGATCGTGCGAAACCTATATTCGCGTGGGGACCGAGCTCTCCTGCGCCGGGCAGTACAGGCACCGGCTGCTGCAAAGGATTTCGGAGAAAGCCACAAACAGGGAATCGTTGCGCCGGGAGATTCAGCAGACACGCATCTATGTCTCCACGCTCGCATCCATCACAGGGAGGATGGAACTCTTCTCGCTCAAGCATTTTCATGTGGCCATCATCGACGAAGCGTCACAAATACTGGAACCACAGATTATCGGGCTCCTGCCCCGTTTTGATCAGTTTATCATGATAGGAGATCACAATCAGCTCTCCACCATCGTGCTGCAAAAGCCGATACTCTCCAAAAACAACGAACCCGCATTGTGCAATGCCGGACTTATTGACTGCCGCGATTCGCTTTTCGAACGATTGCTGCGTCAATGCAGGGAGAATGGGTGGCAACACGCTTATGCACAACTCACCCAACAGGGAAGGATGCATATCGACATTGCCCGCTTCCCGGCCACCTGGTTCTACTCCGACAGTCTTTTCCCCGCGAGCGAATGGCAAACCTCCCAATGGGATTTAACCTGTTCTTCCGATCATTTGATCGACCGGAGTGTGGCAAGCGAACGAACCGTGTTCTTCTCGACAGAGAAAATCAATCGCCTCTCCTCCTCCAACAAGCTTAACGAGATAGAAGCAGAGGTGACGGTACAACTGCTGCAGTCCATACAGACAATATACGAAGAAAACGGCCTTCCGTTCCATCCCGCCGGAGTCGGCATCATCGCCCCCTACCGGAATCAAATTGCCCTGATCAAACACAAGCTGTCGGAATCCGGCATCCGCGATGTGGAAGAGATAATGATCGATACCGTAGAACGCTTTCAGGGCAGTCAGCGCGACGTGGTCATCCTTTCCTTTTGCATAAACAAACCCTATCAGTTGAATTATCTTTCCAACCTGAATCACGACGGCACCGTGGACAGGAAGTTGAATGTGGCCATCACCCGTGCACGCCATCAATTGTTTCTCATAGGGAATGGCAAAATACTTCAACAACACCCGGTCTATGCCACGTTGCTCGATTATTATCGTGACAAACTCGTTTTACTCGATAAAAATCGAAAAGATTGGTCAAAATAACCGGTTTCTACTTGAAATAATTTTTGATTATCACATTTTTTTGTATTTTTGCAGTCTCAAACAGATATTGTCTTATGGTGTAACGGTAGCACAACAGATTCTGGTCCTGTTTGTCCAGGTTCGAATCCTGGTAAGACAACATATCAACCTGAATATCAATAACATAAACAACACAAAAAGGGATGTCGGACTGATTCATCATTGGTCCGACATTTTTTGTTTATCTACTCCTCCCTTACGAATGCTTTGATTCGCTTCACTTTCCCCCAAACAACAGTGGAAAGAGGAAGGTCACCAAAAGGGTCCATATAGCATAAATCGGCAGATACCGGGCAACGGTCAGTTCCACGGTTTTTATCTCTTTCTCATTCCGCACAACCTTGAAGAGGTGGATCATGATCAAAACGAGATGTACGAAAATGAGAAGATTAGACCCCAGCACAGCCGTTCTGTTGGGGGTAAACCCAAACTCACCCACCCTGTAGAGGATGGCGGAAAGCGCCACCAGATCGACAATCAGTGCAAGGAAGGATAGCATAAAAAGGGTCCATTCATTGAAACGGTTCCTTTTTTTGGCCGATGTTCCGATCACGGAGAAGACAATGATCGCCATGACTCCCGCAAGCATCGTGTTAAACATAATCAGAAAATCCCGGTCGCTGTAAGGATCCTTTCCTGTCAAAATAACAAATATGAGATAGATTACCAGTGTAATCAGTACCAAAGGGCTGAAGATGCCGGCAATGACCGGCGCAATTTTATCGGTCATTGCCGGGAAGTTCCTTACAATGTATGTCGCCACGATGGGTGCAGAGATCAAACCGATGATCGCTATGTTCTTCATGTAGAAATTCTCAATGTTCAGGTCGATGGTCGAAAACAGGCCGATTGTCACCGCAGTAAGAATCCCTCCCGCAATCAGAATGACGGCAGTCAGTATGGCCAGGTCACCATTGTAGCGGAGATAGTTAATCCATTTCAAACGATTTTTTGTCGCATAATCGGTGAAAATAAGGCCATAGAGACACCACAACATCAGCGGCAGGTGAATATAGGACAAAAGAACCGAATCGCTCCCCTCTCCTGTCGGCAGCAGGTTGATATAAAGAGCGGACAGCACAAATACCAGCAGCGACAGGATCAACTGCCGTGGGTTAATCTTGTTTTTGGTAAGGAAAATGTATGCCGATAGTCCCACGAAAAGGATGATGCCCGCATTCTTCGTGTAGTAATCATGCTCGTCCGCATCAAAACCAAACAGTTGAGGGATCTTGATTAAAAGACCGGCAAGTATACAGGAAATAATCAGGAAAAGAACATCACTCTTATGAGTTCTTCGTATGGGTTCACTTTGATGATCCAGATTCTCTTCAATTTCTTTTTCCATGATGGATCGAATTTAGAATATAATTCAGTGCAAGTTTACATTAATTTTATCGTACTACAAAACATTTGGGGGTCTCATCTTTAGCTGCATTCATTTCAATAAACAAAACCCTGTTCACCGTCTGCTTTCCATGCTGTCCTCTCTTTTTTGGTACAGAAGAAAAATCCTTGCATCAAAAAAATGATTGTTGTTAATACGATACTTTTGTTTCGTCTTTAAAAAAGTTTCCGTATTTTTAACGTGTGTAATAATATATTTATTTCCGTCTTTTGCTTGCGATAATGTGAGTAACCGTAAACATCGATTAATGGTATGATCAACAGAAGAAAAGCGACACAAATCATCAGAGGCCAGCATGCCGTAGACGGCGCAGGCGTTCGTTTACGCAGGGTATTGGGAGCGAACACCATTCCCGATTTCGATCCGTTTTTAATGCTCGATGGATTTGACTCCACCAATCCCGATGACTACATCAAAGGGTTTCCCTGGCATCCGCACAGAGGTATCGAGACGATCACCTATCTGGTGAAAGGAAAGATTGAACATGGCGACAGCCTTGGGAATAAAGGTACGATTCACGATCTGGAATGTCAGTGGATGACGGCCGGTTCGGGAATTATTCATCAGGAGATGCCCAAAGCATCGGAGAGGATGCTGGGCTGCCAGTTGTGGGTCAACCTGCCGGCAAAAGAGAAGATGACCGAACCTTCCTACGGTGACATTACCCGGGACAAGGTAGTGATTGTGGAAGAAGAAAATGCAACCGTCAGAATACTGGCGGGCTCCTATAAAGGCAAAACCGGCGTCTTTGAAGGAAAGTACGTGAAGGTACACTATCTCGATGTGGATCTCGCTCCCGACAGTACGTGGAGCTATGCAGAAACTCCCAACAACGAAACGCTTTTCGTTTATCTGCTGGACGGGACACTGGCGGTGGACGAGCCGTTGTCTGATTTTGAAGAGAAATCGTGTGCTGTTTTATTTCGGCCCACGAACCCGGATGCCGAAAAAAACGATGCCGTTGTTGTCCGTTCGGGGAACGAAGGCGCCCGTTTTATTCTGCTGGCTGCCAAACCACTACGCGAGCCCGTAGCCTGGGGAGGGCCCATCGTGATGAATACCCGGGAAGAGCTGGAGCTGGCTTTCGACGAGTTGGACCACGGAACATTTATTAAACATAAGAAGTGAAAAAGCAGGACATGTAACTCCCGAAACATTCAACATACACAAAAACTGGTAAAAGCATGAAACAAACACTCTTTACAGTTGCACTGATCTTGGGTTCGTTCAGCCTTTCTGCACAAATGGCCCCGGAAGAGACCGAATGGTACGCTCCCGTACCGCCGAAGGTCGCACCGGGGAAGACACCGGGAGCTGCCCCCTCCGATGCCATCATCCTGTTCAACGGAAAGGATCTCTCCCAGTGGAAAGGGGAGAAGGGCGATGCACCGTGGGTAATTCGCAACGGTGAGCTGACGGTGATGCCGGGTAAGGGGAGCATCATGACACGCCGCCATTTCGGCGATGTACAACTCCATATCGAGTTCAGGTCGCCCGCCCCCGAAAAGCACAACGGCCAGAATCGCGGCAACAGCGGCATCTTCCTGCAATCGAAGTATGAGGTACAGGTGCTCGATGGCGACAACAACGCTACCTACGTGAACGGCATGGTGGGCAGCATCTACAAGCAGCAGGCACCGCTGGCCAATGCCTACACGCGCAACGGCGAATGGCAGGTCTACGACATCTACTGGCGGGCCCCCCGTTTCGGCACGGACGACAAGCTGGAGTCGCCCGCAATAATTACGGTGGTGCTGAACGGCATCTTAGTGCAAAACAACGTTGAACTGAAGGGGCACACCACCTACACCGGCTACCCCGCTTATACCCCGCACGGGCGACTGCCGTTGATGCTGCAGGACCACGGCACGGAGGTCGCTTACCGGAACATCTGGATCAGGGAGCTGTAAGG
>NZ_DCEN01000073.1:726-995 GCF_002316955.1 Proteiniphilum sp. UBA1028 | reverse complement strand
TTAAAGTCCGGGTAGGGTACGAACTCCGTCTCTCCCGGCACTTCCGGGAAACGCCTGAGGATCCAGTCCTCTTTCGCCTGACGCAGCCGTTCTTTGCGCGAAGAGACGAAGTTCCAGTCGATGAACCGTTTCTCAATAAAAGGGTCGCCACCGAAAATATCGACGGTTGTATTTTCACCCATCTCAAACTCACACAGGCGACTGTTATTGGCGATCAGCAGCTTTCCGGGTCCAAAAGTATCGCTTTCGCTACGCACCTCCCCTTCCAG
>NZ_DCEN01000073.1:0-434 GCF_002316955.1 Proteiniphilum sp. UBA1028 | reverse complement strand
ATTTCCCCCGCAGGAATATGAGTGAAAGAGGGTTCCGTCTCCTCCAACTCTTCCGGCAGTGCCACCCATATCTGCAATCCGTGGAGCACTTTGGCCTTGTCGCGCAGCCGTTCAGGGGTTCTTTCCGAGTGTACCACCCCCTTGCCGGCCGTCATCCAGTTCACCGCCCCGGGTGTGATCTCCATCTCGCTACCAATGCTGTCGCGGTGCATGATCGCCCCCTCAAAAAGGTAGGTAAGCGTGGAAAGTCCGATATGGGGATGGGCCAGCACATCCAGGTTCTCCCCTGCCTGCATCGCAGCAGGACCCATGTGATCGATAAACACGAAAGGACCCACCGTCCTTTTCTGCCGGAAAGGCAACAACCGTCCCACCATAAAATTACCAATGCTGGCCGCCCGTTCTTCAATAATCAATCCAATATTCGACATGCT
>NZ_DCEN01000023.1:9081-9364 GCF_002316955.1 Proteiniphilum sp. UBA1028 | reverse complement strand
CCAGGGAGCAGCTCGACTTTGTTTCGGTCGCCCCTCACGCAATGTGGGAGGATATTCCCGGCAGGAATGATATGCGCCTGCAATGGGTTATCGACTATCACACCAAATCATTCGATGCTTTGCGTGCAGGGAAATGGGACGAATACGTGAAAATGACGAGCGGATACAACAAGGAAAATGAGTTTCTTACTTTTTTGAGCTACGAGTGTCACGACATGGCGCATGGCGATCACGTGGCATTG
This sequence comes from Proteiniphilum sp. UBA1028, assembly GCF_002316955.1. NCBI lineage: Bacteria > Pseudomonadati > Bacteroidota > Bacteroidia > Bacteroidales > Dysgonomonadaceae > Proteiniphilum > Proteiniphilum sp. UBA1028. The sequence goes on along the minus strand of NZ_DCEN01000023.1, from coordinate 9,122 downwards.
TTGTATGATTTGGAAGGGACAATGGTGGAACCTTCAAATGC
>NZ_DCEN01000023.1:3634-8741 GCF_002316955.1 Proteiniphilum sp. UBA1028 | reverse complement strand
GGAACCGTGTTGTACGGATTGGAGCAAGGGTACAAATTTGGAATTATCGGCTCTACGGATCAACATGCCGGCTACCCCGGAAGCTATGGCGACGGACGGGTAATGGCCCTCGCCCCTTCCCTCAAACGTGATGATATCTGGCACGCTTTGCAGAACAGGAATGTGGGGTGTGCCACGGGCGACAAGATAAAGATTGATTTTCGAATCAACGACGCAGTCATGGGCGAAGTGATCAGGGGTAACAGCAGAAGAATTTACCTGAATGTAGAGGGAGAAAATTCGATTGATTATGTGGACATCATCAAGAATGGAAAATGCATCGCACGCATGAACGGGCCGCTTATTCCCGCGATACCGCAGGAAGATCCGGTCAGATGTAAAATAAAAGTGGAATTCGGTTGGAACCGCGAAGAAGAATATGTACATTGGAATGGTAAATTATCCATTGATAAAGGGATCATAAACCAGATAACACCCTGTTTCAGAGGGGCGGCATACACGTCCCCCCAGCCCGGCGAGAAGGCGTTTGAGACCCGGGTAAACCGGATCCTGTCCTCTTCTGAAAAGGATGTGGAACTGGATATGTATAGTGCTAAAAATCCCAATACCACAACACCGGCCATGCAAGGCGTCATCCTTGATCTGACTATTCCCAAAGAGGGAAGTTTAACGGCAGATTTCAACGGGAAGCGTTTCACGCATTCTATCGGAGAATTACTTCACGGTTCCAAGGCTCATTTCATGATAGGTTGGCTGAGTGAAGCGGTTTCATTCAACAGAGCCATTCCTGAAAGCGCCTTTCAGGTGGAGCATTATATGGAAGACACTGTCGCTGAAAGGGAGGTCGACTACTACTATGTGCGCGTAAGACAAAAAAACCAGCAATGGGCATGGAGCTCCCCTATCTGGGTAGAAAAAATATAAAACAGTGAACGATGAGAACAGCAATTGGTCTTGATTTGGGAGGAACTTCCATAAAGTATGCACTGGTTGACGAAGAGGGACAAATAATGCACCAGGGCATACGTCCTTCTTCGGCGACAGTCTCCGCGGGAGCTGTCGTTGATCAGCTCTGCAAATGCATTGAAGATATCGAAAGGTTCTTGTCCTCGAAGGAAGGGATCGACCTGAAAGGAATTGGCATTGGTACCCCGGGCATCATTGACGAAACAAACAGGATTGTCCTGGGCGGAGCCGAAAATATAGAGGGATGGGAAAACATTTCCCTTGCCCGGATCATCGAAGAGAAAACAAAACTTCGTACGGTAGTGGCCAACGATGCCAATGCGATGGGATTGGGTGAAACAATGTTCGGTGCCGGAAGGAACTTCAAACACATCGTGTTTCTAACCGTGGGAACAGGCATTGGGGGCGCAGTGATTATCGACGGAAAGCTTTTTAACGGATATGCCAACAGAGGGACGGAGCTGGGACACGTTCCCTTTATTGCCAACGGTGTGCCTTGTGCCTGTGGCTCTGTAGGATGCCTGGAAGCATATGCCTCCACGTCGGCACTGGTACGTCTTTTTACGAATGAGTGCATTGAACAGGGCATAAAAACAGAAGAAGTGAACATCAACGGGAAGTATATTGTGGATCTATACCTTGCAGGAGATCCCCTGGCAGAAAAGTGCCTGAACAACCATTGCGATTATCTTGGTCATGGAATTGCAGGCCTCATCAACACTTTCAGCCCGCAGCTTATTGTGGTTGGCGGAGGACTGTCGGAAGCCGGCGATTTTTATATGGAAAAAGTGCGAAAGGCCGCTTTCCGGTATGCGATGAAAGACTGTGCCCAAAATACAGAAATTACGGCAGCCCAGCTGGGAAATATGGCCGGAACAATTGGCGCAGCCTCGCTCGCATTCTCACTCCTTGATTGAATCATACAAAAACTGATAGAAAACCTATGAACTTTTTTCATTGTCTTATTTTGTGCTTTCTCTTCGCTATCCCATCCTGTTCACAGGGATGTATCCTCAAAACAGGGAAAGAAACCCTTATGCACGAGGTGAGGGCAACACCCTCACCGCTGAATGGCGAACATATTCAGTTAAATCCGCCCCGGTTTATGTGGCCGGACAAGTATCCTCACTTGGGTGCGGTTTTGGATGGCGTGGAAAGCACCGAGTCAAAACCGGAGGTGACTTATCGGATACGAATCTCGCAAGATCCGAAATTTACCCACAACGTCATACAGGGCGAAAGGAAGTGGGCCTTTTTTAATCCGTTCCAACAGTTGGATAAGGGCAAATGGTACTGGCAGTACGCATTTGTGGATGCAGACGGTTCCGAAGAGTGGTCACCGGTACTTGAATTTCGTGTCGGCGATGGAGCAAAAACATTCAACCCTCCTTCCTTCAATGAAGTTTTGGAGAAACTGCCTGCATACCATCCCCGAATTTTACTGGATAAGAAGGAATGGGAAAATATCATCGACAGAAACAAGGACAACAAAGAAACTGACTCCTATTTTAAAATATCCAACAGATGTTTGTCGAACCCGATAAAACCATTAAACGAAGAGATTGACACGGCACAATTGGTTCATCTAGCCAACGTTGTACAGTACAAATCAGTGGTAATCAGGGAAAGCAGAAAGATTGTAGACCGGGAGGAAAAAAACATCGAATCCCTCATCCGGGCATACTTACTGACCAAGGACCATACCTATTACGAGGAGGGAATGAACCGGTTGTCGGAAGTAATTTCCTGGAAACAGAGTCCCTATTTTGCGGGTGATTTTAATTTATCGACCATCTTGTCACTATGCACCTCAGCTTATGATGCATTCTACGATATCCTTACCCCGGAAGAGCGGAAGTTACTACTGGGAGAGATAGGGACGATGGGTGACTTCTTTTATCATGAGTATGTCAATCATCTGGAAAACAGAATTGCCGACAATCATGTATGGCAGATGACCTTCCGGATACTGACAATGGCTGCCTTTGCCACCGTAGGGGAAATACCCGAGGCGACACTTTGGGCCGATTATTGTTACAACCTGTGGGTGTCCCGGTTCCCGGGACTGAACAACGATGGCGGCTGGCATAACGGTGACTCCTACTTTCACGTCAATATCCGCACCCTGATCGAGGTACCGGCTTTTTATTCCAGGGTTACGGGATTTGACTTTTTCAAAGATCCCTGGTACAATAACAATGCCGATTATGTGATTTACAGCCAGCCACCGTTTTCCAAATCAGCCGGACAAGGGAATGCACACGAGAATGTGAAGACACCCAGTGGAGCGAGGGTCGGCTACGCAGATGCACTGGCCAGAGAGTGCCAAAATCCGTGGGCAGCAGCCTATGTTACCCAAATCAAAGAAAAGGAACCGGATATTTTAACCGGCTCGTTCGAATCGAAACCGGCAGACCTTACCTGGTACAGATGCACGACCACCAAAGGGTATCCTGCAGACGGCAGGACGCTGGCAGATATGCCGCCTTCCAGGGTCTTCCCGGCAACAGGACTGGCAATCATGCATACCTCAATAGCAGAGCCACAGTCAAACGCCATGCTTTCATTCCGCTCAAGCCCTTATGGAAGCACGTCGCATGCGCTGGCAAACCAGAACAGCTTCAATACGTTTTACGGAGGAAAAGCCATCTTCTACAGCAGTGGCTACAGAACGGGCTTTACCGACTCGCACAGCATGTATTCCTATCGAAACACGCGCGCACACAACACCATTTTAATCAACGGAATGGGACAAAAGATCGGGACCGAAGGCTATGGATGGATGCCGAGACATTATGAGGGTAGTGCAATCTCTTATGTGCTGGGGGACGCATCCAATGCCTATGGCAAGATCTCTTCACCATTATGGTTGAAAAGAGCAGAGCTCTCCGATATTGAGTTTACTCCGGAAAAAGGATGGGATGAGAACAAACTTGAAGTCTTCCGGCGCCACATTATCCAGTTGGGAAAATCTGGAATATATGTCTTATATGATGAATTGGAAGCTACTGAACCGGTCAACTGGAGTTTTTTACTTCATACCACGGAAGAGCCTATGTCGGTTCATGATTCCCGGGATCATGTGACAGTGACAGGTACCAATAGTTTAGGAGGAAAATCTGCCGCCCACATTTTTTGTTCGGAAAAAGTAGAAACATCCCTGACCGATCAGTTTTTCAGCGAACCGGAAAACTGGAAAAATGTGACCGACAAATCGGGCAAGACAGTGGTTTACCCTAATCACTGGCACTTCAGGGCCGAAACGCAAAAAAGCAAAACAACAAGATTCCTGACAATTATTGACACACATGGCAAAGAGAGAGAAGACTACGAAATAATAAGAGAAGGCGAAAGCCTGGAAGTTGCAGATTGGCTTATACAGTGTAACATGTCAAAACCGGGAGAAAGCTTTATATCGGTGATCAATGCCAAAACAAAGGAATCCCTGGTGTACGATAAACATAAAAACAACGGAGCCACCGTCATCACAGAAATTGTCAAGGGGAAGAAAAATAAAATAAAATTATGCGATGTCATTCCCGATCTTGAAATTTAATAAACTATTGCATTAAGCAATGCAAGCAGAAGGCAAGCTCGATTGAATTATGTTGTGGAGAGCAATAGTCAAACTTTAATGCCCTGTTTCGGTAATTGCTTACCGAAACGGGTCTCTATCTTGTAATTTAGCAGATTATGCCAAAAACTAAAACAATATTAATTTGTTTTGATGAGATAGGATAAATTCGTAAATTTGTGCTCGAGCACATGTAGACTGAGAATTTTGCTTAAAAACATCGCTCCATCGAACGCTGAAAATATAAAATCAAAAAATAAAGATAAATAAAATGAAAACAAATTACGAACTACGCTATGCAGCGCATCCGGAAGATGCCAGATCTTACGACACGCAACGTTTGCGCAGGGATTTTCTGATAGAAAAAGTATTCGTCAAAGACGAAGTAAACATGGTGTACTCCATGTACGACCGCATGATTGTGGGAGGAGCCATGCCGGTGAACGAGTCGTTACACCTGGAAGCAATTGATCCGCTAAAGCAACCCGTTTTTCTGCGCAGCCGGGAGATCGGAATCTACAATGTGGGCGGCAAAGGAAAAGTAAAAGTGGGCGATGCTGTTTTTGA
>NZ_DCEN01000023.1:0-3403 GCF_002316955.1 Proteiniphilum sp. UBA1028 | reverse complement strand
AAAACCCGCGAAGTTTTATTTCAACTCAGCCACGGCTCACCGAAACTACCCCGACAAGAAAGTAACCAAAGCTGATGCGGTGGTGGCAGAAATGGGCTCTTTGGAAGCTTCCAACCACAGAAACATCAACAAAATGATCGTGAACCAGGTGCTTCCCACCTGTCAGCTGCAGATGGGCATGACCGAGCTAGCCCCGGGCAGCGTGTGGAATACCATGCCGGCACACGTACACTCCCGTAGAATGGAGGCCTATTTCTACTTCGAGGTACCCGAAGATCAGGCTGTATGTCACTTCATGGGAGAGGTAGATGAAACACGTCATATCTGGATGAAGGGCGACCAGGCCGTTCTTTCACCCGAATGGTCCATTCACTCTGCTGCTGCTACAAGCAACTACACCTTCATCTGGGGGATGGCCGGCGAGAACCTCGACTATGGCGATCAGGATTTTTCAAAAATTGTGGAATTAAAATAAAAAATAAGATGGTTAATTTTTCATTAGAGGGAAAGATAGCGCTCGTAACAGGAGCATCCTATGGCATCGGATTTGCCATGGCAACAGCTTTAGCTGAAGCAGGAGCCAAAATAGTATTCAACGATATCAACCAGACATTGGTAGACAAGGGCCTTGCCGCATACAAGGAAAAGGGTATCAAAGCCTACGGATACGTTTGCGACGTGACCGACGAAGATGCGGTAAACAAGTTTATTGCACAGGTAACGGAAGAAGTGGGAGTCATTGACATTCTGGTAAACAATGCCGGTATTATCAAGCGTATCCCCATGCACGAGATGTCGGCTGCAGAATTCCGTCAGGTAATCGACATCGACCTGAACGGTCCGTTTATTGTTTCAAAAGCAGTCATTCCGCACATGATCAAGAAAGGACATGGCAAGATCATCAACATCTGTTCCATGATGAGCGAACTCGGCCGTGAAACCGTTTCGGCCTATGCTGCCGCAAAGGGAGGGTTGAAGATGCTTACCAAGAATATCTGTTCCGAATATGGAGAGTACAACATCCAGTGTAACGGCATTGGCCCGGGATATATTGCCACTCCCCAAACCGCTCCGTTAAGAGAAAAACAAGCCGATGGATCCCCCCACCCGTTCGACTCGTTTATCATTGCCAAAACTCCGGCAGCACGCTGGGGAACACCCGAAGATCTTGCGGGTCCAGCAGTATTCCTTGCCTCGGAGGCTTCAAATTTTGTGAACGGACATATCCTCTACGTGGATGGCGGTATATTGGCTTACATCGGTAAGCAACCGTAATAATTAACATTCAGGAGCCGGGAAGCTTGACGAAAAGGAAAAACTTCCTTTCTCTCAGCTTCCGGGCTTTGCAATTCTGTATATCCATAATTAACAAAACAAACCAACCAATCGAAGTTGTATGCAAACAAGGAGTTTATTCCCGTTATCATTGATATTATTGATCTTCTCATTTGTCGGGTGCAGCACGTCTAAAGATCAATTGACCCTGCACATACAGAACCCAGGTTCTGTGGACAGGCAAAATGAGATGGTAGAAGTGGCATGGAAAGATATCCGTCAGAAACTGTCTCTTACAGAAAACCAGGCCATCGTGGTTACCGACAGCTCAGGAAAACAGATTCCTTGCCAGCTGATAAAGAATGGTTCCGACGAGGTGGAGACATTGTTGTTTCCTGTCTCCTTAGCCGCAGGACAAACCGCCTCATTCCAAATATCCACAGGGGTTGCAGAACCCGTGCAAACCATGGTTTACGGAAGATTGGTACCAGAGAGGAAAGATGACTTCGCCTGGGAAAACAACCGTACTGCCTTTCGGGTTTACGGTCCTGCACTAAAAGCAACCGGCGAAATCAGCAACGGAATGGACTTCTGGGCAAAAAGAACCGACTCGCTGGTCATTGACAAATGGTATAAAAACGACCTGTCGGGTTTGGCCTCCTACCACGAAGATCATGGGGAAGGAGTTGATTTCTACAAGGTAGGAAGGACACTTGGCCTTGGCATGACTGCACCTGTCGACAACGACACACTTTGCCTTGGCCACAATTTTGTAACCGCCGAGATCCTGGATAACGGCCCGCTACGACTGACTTTCAAGCTTACGTACGATCCTTACATGGCCGGCGGACATGAAATAAGAGAAACCCGTATTATCTCCCTCGACGCCTATAGCTACTTCAACAAAGTAACCAATATCTTCGAGACAGACACCACCGAACTCACAGTAGCAACAGGCATAGTGATGCCTGAAGAGAATCCGGAAGCAAATGCCGCCACCACCACCTTTGGCGATAACACAGGTATCATTGCCTATGAAACACCCGCCAACGAGGTCAACGGAACCATCTATAACGCGGCAATAAATCCCAACGGATTCGGCATCATCAAGGTTTCTGGCGGCCACTATCTGGGATTGAACAGTTATCAACCCGGAAGCAGGTATACCTACTATGTAGGGGGTGGCTGGAGCAAAGCCGGGTTCAATAGCTTCGAAGACTGGACCCAGTTTGTGAAATCAGAAAAAGAAAAAATAGATCAACCTCTAATAATTCAGATAAAATAAGATGCAAAAAGTTGTCACTTTTGGCGAGATAATGCTTCGCCTGGCCACACCGGGCTATAAAAGATTCGTTCAGTCCGACAATCTTACCGCCACCTTTGGCGGGGGGGAAGCGAATGTAGCCGTTTCACTTGCAAACTACGGCATCCCCGTGGACTTTGTGACCCGTTTACCCAAAAACGATATCGCAGAATGGTGTATCTCCGATCTCCGGAAATACAACGTGGCCACAGACCACATTCTCCGAGGCGGGGAACGTGTGGGTATATATTTCCTCGAAACCGGAGCCGTGGCTCGTCCCTCGAAAGTTGTCTACGACCGCGCAAACTCATCCATTGCAGAGGTGGGAAAAGGAGTATTCAACTGGAAAGAGATCCTCAAAGATGCTACCTGGTTTCACTGGACAGGAATTACACCGGCCCTCTCGCAGGGAGCAGCCGATGCGTGCCTCGAGGCCATTAAAACGGCCAATGAGATGGGAGTGACCGTATCGTGCGACCTCAACTATAGAAAGAATCTCTGGAAATACGGCAAAAATGCATCGGAAATCATGCCCGCCCTGGTGGAAGGATGCGATATCATTCTCGGGAACGAAGAGGATGCCGAAAAGGTATTCGGCATCAAACCGGAAGGATTTAACGTGGAGCATACCGGAGGTGAAGTGGATGCAGCCGAATTTGAGTCGGTATGCAAACAGCTGATGCAAAAGTTTCCCCGCGCAAAAAAGGTGATCATCACGCTACGCGGATCCATCAATGCCAACCACAACACCTGGGGCGGATGTCTCTATTCCGACAAGCTCTATCAGTCAAGAAGATACGACATCACTCATATCGTGGACAGAGT
>NZ_DCEN01000008.1:11645-12229 GCF_002316955.1 Proteiniphilum sp. UBA1028 | reverse complement strand
AATCATAATAATATAATGGTATCCGACGTACCTCTATATTCCAGAAAATAAACTTCTTATTTTTTAAATTTTACTGACACGGTCTTTTTATCATTCTTACCATGAATGGTTAAAGTCGTTGTTTTATCCTCTGTAGGAATAGCATCCTTTTTTACCGATACAGTTACGGTACCGTTGCCTTCTCCTCCGATTTTATCAAGTTCATACCAACTCTTATAGTTCACCATTCCTAGTCCTACCTCTATATCGGGCGAAGTAATGCTCCAATCGGTATCGGTCGCAATGTTGAAAGTAGCTTCTTGGGTTTCTGCCGATAAGGTAATTTCTTTTTTATCAACCGTTAAGACACCTTCGTCTTTGTCGCAACCGATAAACATGAACGGGCAAATGATGCCTAAAACGGCAAATAGTTGAAGGAATATTTTTTTCATTCTGATCACATTTTAATTCAAATAACCTACTGGCATTTCAAAAGGTGGTAAAAGGGCTCCGACTAACCTGTACTCTGTGTCCACGCCTTCCATTCCAATGTTTGTTTCCCATGCATGGCTGATAAACTCTTCCCAATTACCTGGCATGGATGT
>NZ_DCEN01000008.1:4927-11364 GCF_002316955.1 Proteiniphilum sp. UBA1028 | reverse complement strand
CAAGGGCGTAAGTACCTTTGCCACGTACTTTTAATACGTAATCGGTGAGCGATATGCTTTCTCTATTGATAAGATAAAAATCGCGTGCCGTGTTGTTTATCAAGCAAACCCATTCTATATTGTTCAAAGACGGTGGCAATGGAAACGCTTTGTCGTTTTCTCGATCGTAGTCTTTGTATATACGCATCGCCTCGTAGTTGTCGGTAACTTTAATCTTTAATCTTTTCGATTCTTTGGTCACATTGTCGGTAACGGTAAGCCAAGCCTCTCCTTTGAGATCCCCTCGAACAGCAATTGCTCCCGAGGGATTAGACCAGCCGGATTCCATTTCTGCCCAGAACAGAAGAGGGTTTTCTACTTCCAACGTGTAATTTCCGCTGCCTGTTTTGGGAAAAATGAATGCTTTGCCGTGTGTGGGTACTTCGAGATAGTCGGTGTAGAACGAGAGTGATTGGTATTCTACTTTGTCACAACTTGCCATTAAAATTAACACCAGGAGTGGCAGGATAAATTGGTTTTTTGTTTTCATAATTTTTTGTTTTTTAATGGACTAATAAATTATTTTACTTCAATTATTTTTTCTATACTGTTAAATGTGGCAAGCACACCGTATCCGTTTTTCACATTCTTAAAACTTTTGCAGGTTCGCTGAAATTATCACTATTCATGGCTATTTCCAACGATTTAAAATATCTGTAGAGATTTTCGGATATAGCCTGCAATTCTACTTTTAGATAGTGGCGATGATGCTCTTTTATCACCCGCCATTACCACCACTTCATCGAGACTTTGAGTAGAAGTCTCCAACAATATGGTTTTTACAAATTGCATAAAGAGTTTTAACTTGTTCTTACTATACTATAGATGAAAAACAAGGCATAAATGCTACATTCCCCCCCTGCTTTTAATGCTAATAATGTTAATTTAACTTAAATTGGGCTATCTACATCATTATTCATTACATGATGTCTTCATGCAAACAAATATCATTCAGATCGCGCTGGATATTGCTGAATTGATTGTGAAAATCCACGATGAATTGCTGTTGGGCATTTTGTGATGTTTTATGAGGGTTCTGGTATTAGTCCTGTCCATGCCGCCATAAGCCCGCTCAAGCAGCGGGCTTTTTTTTTGTAGATACCGCATACAGCCTTGCCCTGAGAGGTTATCAACGCACGATCATATACTTGAAACATTGCTCCATCAGAAGGTTTTCTGCATTTCGGCATACGTTGAATGGCCTCAATACATTTTGGATGTAGACAAGCTTATTGCTTCAGCCAGCGGTCCAGCTCCTGAAAGAATTGCTTTTTGTAGGTGAACGACTCCCGGTTGCCGAAGCCATGGCCGCCAGTGGGGTAGAGGAGGAAGGTCACCGGGCGGTTGTTCCTTGTCATCGCCTCGGCGTAGCGCAGTCCGTTGGCCGGTGGCACCACCTTGTCGTCTGCGGCGAAGATGATGAATGCCGGTGGCGTGTTGGCATCCACCCGCAGCTCGTTCGAAAAGCGTTCCGTCAGCTCCAGCGACGGGTTCTCGCCCAGCAGGTTCCTGCGCGACCCGGCATGGGTAAGCGCGGGATCCATTGAGATCACCGGGTAGAGCAGGATCTGGAAGGCAGGCCGCTCTGCTGCCGGTGTGTGGGTGGCATAGGTCGATGCCAGGTGTCCCCCGGCCGAAGATCCCATGATCCCGATCTCGTCCGGGTTCACCTTCCACTCGGCTGCATGCTCCTTCACCAGCCTGAAAGACGCCTGCACATCGGCAAAGGGTATGGTATGATCCCCCGCCGGCATCCGGTATTTGAGTACCCCGAAAGCGATTCCCTTGCCGAGGAAATAGTCCGCCCAGTCGTACCCCTCGTGAAACAGTGCCAGGTGCTGGTAGCCGCCGCCAGGCAGTGCGATCACCATCCGTCCCGTCGCCTTCTCCGCTTCCGGCAGGTAGACGCGCAAGGTGGGCGCCGTCAGCCCTTTCTTCGGGTCCTCATCTGCTGCCGGTTTTTGCTGTACGGTGTTGAGCGGGTACTCGGTGAATAGCGGTTCTTGCGCCGTCAGCGCGGTAAGTACAAAGAGAAAGAGCAGGGCAAGGTGTAAATGTTTCATTGTGTGATATGGATTAATTCGATATATTTTTCATACCGCAAGTTTAACCAATAAATTCGGATCATGCAATTAAAATGTACCGGGTTTGCAGATTCAAATCTCTGGAACAGCTTATTTCCCATGCCAACGATTGCCTAACATCGGGAGGAGATTGTGAGATAATTACAGTGGGTGGGAGGATATATCCTCTATATTTGCCCATGGATAAAAAAACTGAATAAACATATATTCCTATGAGAACTTTGCTATTAAGCATCTGCCTTATGCTGGCAGGTATGATGATTCATGCGGAAGAGCTGCGTTCGCCCGATGGGGCGCTGTCACTACAGTTTACCTTGCAGGAAGGGGGCGTCCCCACCTACAGCCTCAGCTACAAGGGCAGGGAGGTGATCCGTCCCAGTCGCCTGGGGCTGGAGCTGGCCGGCAGCGGCAATGCCGGGTTCGGTCAGGAGGTGCGCAAGAGCAGCGATCCCCGCACCTCGCTTTACGATGGGTTTACACTGGCCGCAGCGCAACGATCCACCGTCGACGAGACCTGGGAGCCGGTATGGGGCGAGAGCCGTACCATCCGCGATCACCATAACGAGCTGGCCGTGCGCCTCACGCAGGAGGAGACCGGCCGCGCAATGATCATCCGTTTCCGCCTGTTTGACGACGGCCTCGGTTTTCGCTATGAGTTTCCGCAGCAGAAGGAGCTGGTCTACTTCGTGGTAAGGGAGGAGCTGACCGAGTTCGCCATGACGGGCGACCACATGGCATTCTGGATCCCGGGCGACTACGACACGCAGGAATATGACTACCACACCTCGCGCCTCACCGAGATCGGCGGCATCAACCGTGCCGGTCGCCAGGGCAACCTGTCGCAGACCAGCTTCTCCGACACCGGCGTGCAGACAGCCCTCCAGATGAAGACCGACGATGGCCTCTACATCAACCTTCACGAGGCGGCGCTGATCAACTACGGCGCCATGCACCTCGACCTGGATGAGGCGACGCTCACCTTCCGCAGCTGGGTCACCCCCGATGCCAACGGCAGCAAGGGTCACCTGCAGACCCCCTGCCACACCCCCTGGCGCACGGTGATCGTGAGCGACGACGCGCGCGACATCCTTGCCTCGCGCATCACCCTCAACCTGAACGAACCTTCAAAGATTGAGGACACCTCGTGGATCAAGCCCACCAAGTATGTGGGAGTCTGGTGGGAGATGATCACCGGCAAGAGCGACTGGTCCTATACCGCCGACCTGCCGTCGGTGCAGATCGGCATCACCGACTACAGCAAAGTGAAGCCCCACGGTCGCCACGGTGCCACCACGCAGAACGTGAAACGCTATATCGACTTTGCCGCGGAGCATGGCTTCGACGCCGTGCTGGTGGAAGGGTGGAACATCGGCTGGGAGGACTGGTTCGGCAACTCCAAGGATTATGTCTTCGACTTTCAGACCCCCTATCCGGACTTCGATATCGACGAGATCCACCGCTACGCGAAGAGCAAGGGGGTGAAGATGATGATGCACCACGAGACCTCCTCCTCCATCCGCAACTATGAGCGGCACCTCGACAAGGCCTATCAGCTGATGAACCGCTACGGGTACCCCTCGGTCAAAAGCGGCTACGTGGGCGACATCATTCCGCGAGGTGAGAACCACTACAGCCAGTGGATCAACAATCACTACCAGTATGCTCTGGAGAAGGCGGCCGAATATAAGATCATGGTCAACGCCCACGAGGCGGTGCGCCCCACCGGCGTCTGCCGCACCTGGCCCAACCTGATCGGCAACGAGTCGGCCCGCGGTACCGAGTACCAGGCGTTCGGCGGCAGCAAGCCCAACCATGTCACCATCCTCCCCTTCACGCGACTCATTGGCGGGCCGATGGACTACACGCCCGGCATCTTCGAGATGGATATCTCCAGGCTCAACCCCAACAACACCTCGCACGTGAACGCCACCATCGCCAACCAGCTGGCGCTCTACGTCACCATGAGCAGCCCCCTGCAGATGGCGGCCGACCTGCCGGAAAACTACGAGCGGTTTCCCAACGCGTTCCAGTTCATCAAGGATGTGGCGCTCGATTGGGATGAAAGCCGCTACCTGGAGGCAGAGCCGGGCCAGTATGTCACCGTGGCCCGCAAGGCAAAGGGGAGCGACAACTGGTTCGTGGGCAACACCACAGGCAACGAGTCATTCATCTCGAAGATCAGTTTCGATTTTCTGGACAAGGGCAGGGACTATGTCGCCACCATCTATGCCGATGCTCCCGATGCCCATTACAAAACCAATCCGCAGGCCTTCACCATCCGCAAGGTGCGGGTCTCCAGCAAGTCGAAGCTGACGCAGCGCTCCGCCCCCGGCGGAGGTTACGCCATCTCGGTTGTGCCGGTTGCAAACTAGTCGCACTGGAAAGGTCTATTCAATATTTTTTTGTAGATTTACACTTTCGAATGTGTCGCATCATGATCCACGAGAAAGAGAGTAAACAGACAAACGAGCGCCGGTGGCTGGCAGCATATGTGAAGATGCACCACGAGAAGAAGGTACGCGACCGGCTTACTGAGATGGGCATCGAAAATTTTCTGCCCGTGCAGGAGGAGGTACGCCTCTGGAGCGACCGGAAGAAGAAAATGGAACGTGTGCTCATCCCCATGATGATCTTCGTGCATGTGAATGCAAGCGAGCAGCGCACCGTCGTCACGCTCCCCTCGGTGTTGCGTTACATGGTACTCCGCGGCGAGAAAGCCCCCACCGCCATTCCGGCCGCACAGATGGAGCAGTTCCGTTTTATGGTTGATACCTCCGGGAGTGCTGTCCAATTCGACACCCGTCCGCTCAGCCCGGGCGAGAAGGTGCGCGTGATCAAGGGGGCGCTTTCCGGCCTGGAGGGAGAGCTGGTCACGGTCGACGGCAAATCCGTCATTGCCCTCCGCATCGAGCAGCTGGGCTGCGCCACGGTGGAGATGCACCGCTCCATGGTGGAGCCCCTCGAATAGGAATATACTTTTTTTATATTTTTTTCACCCAAATTCTTTTTTTAATGGGAAATGTCCTATATTTGTAACGCGTATTTCTTATATCATTCACAGATAGTGAGATAAAAGGATCTGGAAAATCAAAAAAAAGTATACTCACACAGGTTGGAGGCCCTGTTTTTTCGTTATTATTATGTTGTTGTCGTTTATCAGATACCGCTTTTTCTCCCGCAACCGGGAAACCTACCGCGCCATTGCGCAGGAGTTTGACACTACGGCTATTCGTGTCTATCGGCTGGCTCACGGCAAGCGTAGCCGGAGCAGCAAGGATTATTACATCGTGAAAAAACTCAAAGAAGAAGGCGTGCTCACCGCCACCTTCGGCGGCTGAGGCAGATGTCGTGAAGACAGAGTTAGCCGGCTCCCATTATCATCTTATTGTCTCAGAGGTATCCTCACTTTTTCACTATCGCATTTTTCTGGGATAGCAAATCGTTTACATCTATGGTTGGCAGATTAAATTTTCCAAATGGAGCGTAAGAGGTGAGTGTCGAGATAAAACCCCTTATATGATTGATCGTAATAGATAGTCCTGAGAAGTTCAAGAGCGAAGCTTTGTCTTCGTGGGATAGCTTTTCGGAGTCTTGAAATTCAAATAACGAGGTTCCTTCAACCGTAATAGAATAACCAGGCAACGGAGTTGCATCTTCGGGCTTATTGATCTCTATCCGAACTGCTATTGCTATGAATTGCTCATTTTCACTATACTCAAAATCAATATCAAGGAGGTACGCATTAAACAATTCATCTAAACCATTGATCTTGTCGTTGGGTGGAAAAAACGTGAATCGATTTTCCATGATGGCAAAATCCTTCAGTTTTAAGGGAGATAGAGTTGGTTTCATAGTGCTTTCGCATTTACTTTATCCTGTTCATTGTTCGCAAACTTGTAATATGATGTTACATTAGGGAATCCGCAATGTAAATCAAACCTGGGCTTAAGCTGGACAAGTTTTGCTGCCCTCTCTGCCTTTTCTTTAAGATCATTGTTATTCTTCCTTGCTTCTATATCGAAAGTAAAATCAAACGCTTTTTCCAATTTGGCAAGGGTGATGAAATTGATAAGCTTATCTCCTTTAAAAAGTTGAGTGACGTAGCTTGGAGATGTATTGATTGCTTCAGCAATTTCCTTTTTCTGAATGGGTCGATCCATTATCTTTTCGAAGCTACTCAAAAGGCGGAACATGATCATTTTTGCCTCGTGTTCAATTTCCTCCTTCTTCGATTTGTAGGAAAACAGATCTTCAAATTCAGGGTCAACATTATATTTTTCAGTCAATTTCATATTCATATCCTCCTACACTGTT
>NZ_DCEN01000008.1:0-4766 GCF_002316955.1 Proteiniphilum sp. UBA1028 | reverse complement strand
CTGCGGCCGTCGTGTGACGAAATCATATGTCGACATTTCCTTTTCACTGCAAAATTAAGCTATAGGTTAACCATCTGCAACTTTTTGAAGTTAATTTTTCTGTCAGTATACCAATTCATTAATTTTTCTGAGTTTCCAAAATTAAATTTGTTTTCTCTGGATCAAAAAAATGTACTGATTTACATTGGTATTGCCTTTAAAATCATATTTTCCAAAGATATGCATAAATAAGATACCAAAACAATTAGTGTAGTGAAAATTAATATCAATAATGGTCGATATCTCCAACGTGGAGGGCGCCAGCCCCTACGGCGACGGGCTGGCGTGTGAACGAATACTTGACATCCTTGAATAAACAAAATATGCTGTTTTTTGGCTGTTATCCGATTTTCGGAAGTCTCTATGTTAAACCATTTCCTGTAGCGTATAAACCCTACAACCAGCAGAACGTCCGGCATGATGAGTGAGTTAGGCGGTTTGTTCAACTCCAAAGTTTCAAACGTTTCTCTATTTCGTTTTCCAATTGTTTATTATTGCGAAAGATGTAGTTTGATGTAACCAGTTTGTTTACCTTGATCACAGCCTCTGTTTGTGTCAAAATGTTTGATTTTACCAGTTCATCAAAAATCCAGATCATACCATGGTATTCTATTTTCTTGTTTTTCGCGCAATTGCGTAAAACCTTATCACTACTTAATACGCAAGCGTTGAGTTTATTCGCCACATACAGTACAGATTTATCTGTTTCCGACAATGATTTTGGATAGTTTTCTGAGAATATTTTAATTAAATCGTTCTCTTCAAGATTGTGAATTATAAGCCTGTTTGCTGACTGATACGTTTTTAAAACCCGTTGTTGATCAATATGCAATTCAAAATATACAGCAGAAGTTGTGTGTACTTCAAGTTCGAGGTTGAAAAATGAGGCTATTAGTTCCAGATCAAACAGGTCTATAAAAATACACGCATCCGTTACCGCAATTGTCAGTTTCATTTTTTAGAAAGGTTATTTGGCTTTATAAATCTAAATGATTATCAAAACATCGGTTGATACTCTTTTTTAAATTCAGCCAGAGGCCGGTTAGACAATGAAGCGGCTTTTGATATCGAGATTTGATCCTCAATTAACGCCCTGAACAAAAGCTGTTCAAAACGATTGCTCTCTTCGGCTCCCCTGTATTCTGCCGGCTCATCCACTCTCCAATTCATTTGTTTCATAAAGGAAAAGAATTGATTCGTGTAATGGTCATTGATGATATTGCATTCATTGGCACGCATTACAATTGCTTGCATAGAGATGCCATATTGCTTTTTGATATTGGCCAGTTCCAAAGAGGAGAGCTTGTTGCGATGTGCCCCGAGTTCTGCTTTAATAGTCTCTTCCGGTAGCAACATCGCTCCCGAAAACTGATGACATAAAGTCTCCTTTTGTTTATTCGTAATCTCTCCAAACTTTAATAACATGTGAGCAAGTTCATGAAGAAGAGTAAACCGAATTCTGTCAGGTTTGTTTGCTAATCTTACATTATAGGCAATTACAGGAATGTTGCCGTTAGCAAAGGCTTGTAACCCATCAAAATTTATAGAAACATCCAGTTTGACGATCTTGATGTTTTTTTCTTCCAGTAGTTCAACGATATTATAAATAGGTCCTTTGCCTATGGACCATTTCTCCCTGATGATTTCTGCAGCTCTGTTTACCTGCTCATAAGAGGTGATCTCCGGATAATCTTTCAGTGGATGTGCAAATTTATTTTCCAAGCCAATGATTTCTTCTAATTCTAAATAACGATTGAGATACTCTTTCGTTTTTTCTTGAATCATATCTGCCTCCTTTTTGGGCAGTTTATCCAGTTTTCTGAATTCTATATCGTTGAGTTCTATTTTGGTGGTTCTGAAAAAGTAATCAGGAGTCACGTTCAAGATTTTACTTATCTTACTAATTTTTTCTGCGTCAGGAATAACTTCCCCTTTCTCGTATCGATGCAATGCTTGACGCGTTAATATATTGTCTAATGCATCAGCCAAATCCTGCAATGAAAATCCATTCATTAAACGCGCCGATTTAAAACGTTCTGCAAAAACTGCTTTTATTTCCATTGTTGTTTGATTGTAATTTCAATACAAAGATAATAGACTTGGTTGACAAAAACAATAAAGGCATGACAATTTATTTTAATGTCAGTTGTTATGACAATATTTCAGTGTCCTGAGAATGAATAAATAAGACATATTGTCGTATTTTATTGTAAAGTTATATTGTTGACAAGTGAAGTTGACATAATTAATTATTGGCATGTTAATTGTAAACCATGTAGTGAGGAATATATAAAGATTAATTAATTTAATACATTGTTTATGATTACAAACATCGGGGCGCCAGGAACGCTAAGCAAACAACCCTACAAAATTTTTATTGATGGGGAAAAGTACGAATCATTTAATTCAATTGTTACGGGTGTAGAATTGAAGGAGATGGCAGGATTATTAAGAGACTCTGATTTATTCTTGATTAACCAGGGCTCGCGTGATATCCTGATTGGTAATGAAGAGAAAATTGATCTTTCTCATCCGGGTGTTGAACATTTCACTTCTCAGGTAAAAGTGAAGGAGTTTAGAATTATGGTGAACGGACGTGAAAAAACTTGGACGCAGCCTTCAATCTCATTCGGGCAGCTTATGGAGTTGGCATTTGGTGTTTATGAAGACAAACCTCATATCGCTTATACTTCAACATATGACAAGGGGCCCAAAGAAAACAGGAATGGTGTTTTCGTGAAAGGTCAGAGTGTTTATGTAACAAATAACATGATTTTCAATGCAACAAAAACTGATAAGTCGTAACGAAGACCTTAAGCGTCTTAGGGATGAAGGGTACGAGGTGGAGATTTGTGGTGGATATTTACTTATCCATCACATACCCTACCTGAATAGTGAAAAGAATATTTGTTTTGGTACTCTTGTAAGCACCTTAACATTAAGAGATAGCAACACTGTTGCTAAACCCGATAATCATGTAATTCATTTCATAGGAGACAATCCCTGTGAAATAGATGGAAATCCTATTTCGGCGATCCAACATAACAACAGTAATAGTCAACTTGGAGAAATAGTAGTAAACAGATCCTTCTCGAATAAGCCACCTGATGGTTACTCAAATTACTATGAAAAGGTTAAGAGATATGCAGATATCATCTCCTCGCCCCCGAAATCTTTAGATCCCACTGTAACTGAAAAAACATTCAAACCTGTTATTGACAAAGATTACGAAACTGTTTTTAATTACATCGACACCAACTCCAGTAGGTCGGCTATCGAAAATATCAATTTTAAATTTCAGGGACTGAAAATTGCAATAATTGGTTTGGGTGGTACCGGTTCATATATTCTTGATTTTGTGGCCAAAACCCCAGTTGCGGAAATCCATCTTTTTGATGGTGATGATTTTGATCAGCATAATGCTTTTCGATCTCCCGGTGCAGCTTCCATCGAAGATTTAGAAAAACATTATAAAAAAACTGATTATCTTACAAACATCTACTCCAACATGCATAGAAAGGTTATACCGCATGGCTATTATATAGACGACACTAATGTTGATGCACTTAGGGAGATGAATTTCGTATTTCTGAGTGTTGATAAAAACAGCGTTCGAAAAATCATCGTAGATTATCTTATCAATATAGAGATACCCTTTATTGACGTTGGATTAGGTTTAACCGAAGTTGATGGCAAGTTAGGCGGACTGGTAAGAACCACAACTGTGACAAAAGAAAGATCAAGTCACGTGTCATCTTTCATTCCTGTCGTCGACAGTGAAGGAGACGATGCTTATTCCTCCAACATACAGATAGCAGACCTCAATGCTCTAAATGCTTGTTTCGCTGTAATCCGATGGAAGCAATTCTGTGATTTCTATACCGATTTTGGTAAAGAGTATAACACTGTCTTTTCAATTGATACAACTATTATTAATCATAGCCGCGATGAAACATAAGTTTGTTGATGTTATTCCGGAAAATTTGGAAGACGAGGTTTTGTATATTTCGATCAAGTATGCGACTGCAATACATCTTTGCGCGTGTGGTTGTAAAAATGAAGTTGTCACACCATTTTCGCCAACCGACTGGCAGTTCATCTTCGATGGTAAAACGGTATCTCTTTCTCCTTCTATTGGTAACTGGAGTTTTAAATGCCAGTCACACTATTTCATTAAAAACGATGAATTTGTTTTTATGCGGAGATGGACAAATAAGGAGATAAAAGATGGGAGAAAAAAAGATAAAAAGAGAAAGTCGAGATATTTTAAGAAAGCAAGAATTAGTCCACTTGCATGGTTGGGCTTAAAATAGTAAATGATATGGCTAAAAAAGTAACCAGTAAAAAAGCCGCATCTTCTGCTTCAAAAGTTCTTAGAGACGGAAGAACTGGTAAGGACAGTAAGTCTGCAGCAGGTAGTGCTTTGTCTCAGAGAGAGCCAAAGAGAAAGAAAAGCTAAGTAGATTACATTTCAGTAAACGACCGGCTTGCCGGTCGTTTTTTAAGAGATTTCCTCATGCCTTGTGTGAGGACCTCCAACTCAAACTACCTTACAAGTGTAGATAACTATTACAAATTGTTTGAGATAACATTCATATGAATTAATACCTTTGATAAAAATGCTTGTTAAAACATGTGTAATGAATAAAGAGTAAAACGAGTTAATATCATTCATTTATAACCACATTAAAAACAGTAGTTTTGACGGATAGTTATTCATCAAAGAC
>NZ_DCEN01000084.1:17883-36787 GCF_002316955.1 Proteiniphilum sp. UBA1028 | reverse complement strand
ATAAACTATGATGTGAATGCGCATAATCTGAATTCATAATGCAGGAAAATAACAGCTGGATTTTTGCCATCGGCTTCCTGGCACAAATCTTCTTCTCCGCACGAATTCTCTACCAGTGGGTTGCGTCCGAAAAGGCTGGAAAGGTACTATCCCCTCCCGCTTTCTGGATACTGAGTATTTTAGGCTCTTACCTGCTTTTTATATACGGTGTGTTGCGGAATGATTTTGCCATCATACTCGGTCAGTTTATCTCCTATTATATCTACCTGTGGAACCTGAATATGCAGGGCCGGTGGAAAAAGATAATAGGGATAGTTAAAATAGTACTGATTGCTACCCCATTGGTAGCAACCGGGGTTATGCTTCGTGACCCCTCCCTGTTTAACGACACTTTTTTTCATAACAAAGACGTACCGTTGTGGCTCTTGATTTTTGGATCTTCCGGACAGATAATATTTGCACTGCGATTTATTTATCAGTTTTTCTATTCCGCTGTCCATCACCAATCCATTCTACCCGTAGGATTCTGGATCATCAGCCTGACCGGCTCTTCCATCATCATCACTTATGCTATTTTTCGGCTTGATCCGGTATTGATTCTCGGCCAGTCGTTCGGATTTATCGCTTACATCCGAAATATTATGATCGGCTATAACAACAAGAAATTCAGCGTATATGAAAAATAAACACATCTATCTGATCTGGTTTATTGCGATGTTACCCATCATGGTTTTACGCGACTTCACACCCAACAACGAGCTGCGTTACCTGAGCATTGTCGACGAAGCGCTTCGTAACGGAAATATTTTCACCTTTACCAACCAGGGGGAAATTTATGCCGACAAGCCCCCACTCCATTTCTGGATGATGATGACCGGAAAGCTATTGCTGGGAGAACACAGAATGTGGTATTATTCGCTGTTGTCGTTTATTCCGGCACTCATTATCCTGATCACGATGACAAAGTGGATAAACAAGGAAAAAGGGGAAAACGAAAAGATTGCCGCGCAGATGCTGATCAGCACCGGATTATTTACCGGCGTTATGTTGGTGGTTCGCATGGATATGCTGATGAACATGTTCATTGTTTTATCCCTGTACACTTTTTATAAAATGTATCGGAGAGAAGACCGAAAACGAGACGGATGGCTATTTCCACTGTATGTCTTTCTGGCTCTCTTCTCAAAAGGGCCATTGGGTATTCTGATCCCTTTCGTATCTACCACGCTGTTTTTGCTTTATCAAAAGAGAGCCGCTGATTTTGCAAAGTTCTGGGGATGGAGGAGCATTCTGGTTATTCTGGCAGGTTGCCTTGTCTGGTTCTCGGGGGTCTATCATGAAGGAGGAAAAGAGTATATCAATAACTTGCTTGTACACCAAACAGTGGGCCGGGGCATTAATTCCTTTCACCACAAAGAGCCTTTTTATTACTACGCACTCACTGTTTGGTATTCTTTGGCACCCTGGTCACTCCTGGTAATCGGATTATTCATTGCCGGTATCGTTAAAAAAAGAATGAACAGTATACTCGAACAATTTTTTACCGTGATCATACTCTCATCTTATGTGATGCTCTCGGCAATCAGTTCCAAGTTGGCAATATACTCGCTGCCTGTTGTACCGTTTCTTATTTTCCTCGCTGCCCTGCTTCTCAGTAAATTCGACATGCAAAGCCGATGGATCAAAGTAACCATAGCCATACCGGCGGGGATATTGATTTTTGCGTTGCCTTCAATATTCTATCTCAGCCACACCGAAGAGATGCGGTATCTGGATTACGGTCTTATTTATGCCGGAGCAGTGGTTTTGACCATCACCGGTTTGCTTATCTTCGATTTTTTATACAGGAAAAGAGAAATATACCGGGCAATAACCACCTTGGCGATGGGCTTTTTACTGGCAGTTTTTATCGTCGGCTGGTCCATGCCACAGCTAAACAATCAACTGGGATGGAAAAATCTGTGCGAAAAGGCAAGAGAACTATCGGAAGAACACCAGATTAGTGACTATTGGGTTTATCACATCTCCCGTGCTGAAAATATGGATGTATATCTTGGAAAAGATATTGTAGAGGTAACGAAGGAAGACATCCTGAAGGAACCAATCGAAAAGAGGTTACTTATGCTACGGATTAAAGACCTGAAAAACGATCCGGAGCTAAGAGCCACCACATCAAATAAAGAGCATTATCTGGTTGGAAAACATGCAATTGTAATTTTTTAAAGTAAAAAAGATGAAAATACTGGTGACGGGGGCAGCCGGTTTTATTGGATACCACGTTGTTGAGGGATTTTTGAATCAGGGTGATTCGGTAATCGGCATCGACAATATCAATGGCTATTACGACACGGGACTAAAATATGCCCGGCTAAGGAATACGGGCATTGAAGAAAATGATATCAAACAGGGCGAATACGTTCAAAGTAATCGCTACGAAACCTATCGGTTCATCAGAATGGATATGAACGACAGAGAACGCCTGAATGCTCTCTTTGAAACGGAAAACTTTTCCCACGTTGTTCATCTTGCGGCTCAGGCCGGTGTAAGGTACTCACTACAAAACCCCTTTGCATACATCAATGCCAATATATCCGGATTCATGAATCTCCTGGAAGCATGTCGGCACTTTCCGGTAAAACATCTCCTGTATGCCAGCTCAAGTAGCGTGTATGGGGATAATGCACATTCTCCTTTTAAAGAGTCCGACACAACAGATAAACCGGTCAGTCTCTATGCTGCCACAAAAAAAGCAAACGAGCTGATGGCATACTCCTATGCCAAACTATACCGTATCCCGGCTACCGGCATTCGTTTTTTTACGGTTTACGGTCCATGGGGGCGTCCGGATATGGCTCCCTTTGTGTTCATGTCTGCCATTCTGAAAGGTGAACCCATTCAACTTTTTAACCAAGGCAACATGGAACGTGACTTCACTTATATCAACGATATTGTGAAGGGGCTGATGAAAGTGATACCGTCTCCTCCATTGCTGGAAACACCACACACTCTTTACAATATGGGTTGTTCTTCTCCCGTGAAACTGACAAGTTTTCTTAAAATCATTGAGAATGTAACGGGCAGGAAAGCAATCGTGAAAATGGCAGCAATGCAACCGGGCGATGTTACGTCCACCTATGCCGATGTCTCACGACTAAAAAGAGATTTCAATTATCGACCCTCCACATCAATACAGACAGGAATCAGCGACTACTATCAATGGTTCACTGAGTTTTATCGGCAATAGGTTGTAGGAATTCATTTGTTCATGATCTGTAACGCTGTTTACCGGATATCGGCAACAAGCTCAATTATCTAATTTTATAAATTAATTGGATTAAAAAGTTAAATTATTCAAACCACATTAAACATATGATTTAATCATTTGTTTAATTTAGGAACAGTCCTTACTTTTGTCGAATATAAAACATAAATAATGGAAACGATTACAACTGAACAGAAAATTATCCGGGCAGCCGACAAGCTTTTTACCCAGAAAGGATATGCTGCCACGAAGACAAGGGAAATTGCCGAGGAGGCAGGTACCAATCTGGCATTGCTCAACTACTATTTTGGCAGCAAAGAGAATCTTTTTAAAAAGGTGGTTCAGGAGAAATTCAGCATACTGCTGGGTGCTTTGGGACCGGTGTTGTCTGATGAACAAATTTCCCTGAAAGACAAAATCAGTTTGATCACGGAAAACTATACCAACCTGCTGCTCGAAAACGAGGAACTCCCCATTTTTATCCTCAACGAACTTACGGTAAACAAGGAGCTTTTTGCTAAGATTATCCAAAATACACGGCTGATTGCACAACCGGTTCTCGAAAAGCAGTTGAAAGAGACTGGAGCTGAAATATCCGCCACAGATTTAATAATCAACACACTCAGTATGAGTATGTTCCCATTTATAGCCAAACCTCTGATCACCTCCTCCGGGCTGGTGAAGGAAGATGAATTTGTCGGGTTCGTGACCGGTAGGAAAGAGAAGATACAACAATGGATTACGATCATCATCGAACAAAGCGAAAACTGTAAAAAAACGGAAGCATGTTCATAGTTTTCCGCAACACGTCAAATATTCTATAAAATGAAAAAAGTATGAGACTAAAAAAAATCCTGTTCGTAGCAGTAACCATCTGCCTTAACAGCATGATTACACATGCACAGCTCATCACACTCGGTGAGGTTCAGAAGATGGCAGAAACAAATTATCCTGCCATAGCAAGATACGATATCATTGAGAAAACAAAGGAGTTTAGCATATCCAATGCCAACAAAGCATACCTTCCGCAAGGCACACTGAGTACATTGGCATCCTGGCAGTCTGATGTGACACAAATTGAAATGGATACCCCCGAAGGAATGCCTCCCCTGGAGATTCCGGTACCGGATCAGGATCAGTACCGGGTGGTGGCCGAACTGAACCAACTTATCTGGGACGGCGGTAACATTTCCGCACAGAAAAAAAACCTGAATGCCAACGCAGAACTTGAAACAAGGCAGCTGGATACAGAGGTGTACGCCCTGAGGGAGCGTGTAAATCATCTTTATTTCGGTATCCTGCTGATAAAGGGAAACCTGCAACAACATGATATTCTGGAAAAAGAGCTACAGCGTAACCATGACAATGTACAGACTTACGTATCAAATGGTATGGCGAACGAAGTAGACCTAAGCACGGTAAAGGTGGAACAGCTGAAAGCAAAACAACAACGTATCCAGCTGGAGTCTACATTAGAAGCTTATATCCGGATGATATCGGTGGTGGCGGGGCAAACACTCCACAAAGATATGGTTTTCGTGAAACCAAACCCGGAAACCGACATGATATCTCCCATCATCAACCGTCCCGAATTAAAAATGTTCACTGCACAGGAAGAGGCCATTGAGTCACAGAAATCGCTGCTGAAAGCCAAAAATATGCCGAAATTGTCTGCATTTGCCCAGGGAGGGTACGGGAAACCCGGACTCAACATGTTTGACACCGAATTTTCACCGTACTTTTCGGGAGGAGTGCGTCTTTCCTGGAACTTCGGAAATTTGTATACGCTAAATGACGAAAAAAAGAAGATCGATCTGCAAAAACAAGTGGTGAACATCCAGAGGGAGACTTTTCTATATAACCTGTATATACAGATCCCTCAGCAGCTAACAGAGATTGAAAAATATAAAAAGACCATGCAGGATGATGACGAGATCATCCGCCATCACACACTAATTCGTGAAGCGGCCGAGGTGAGGGTGGAAAATGGCACCATGACCGTTTCTGATCTGATGAAGGAGATCAACTCAGAGGAAGCGGCCAAACAGGCGAAGACATTGCATGAAATTCAGTATCTCATGTCAATATATTCTTTGAAACATACAACGAATCAATAAAAAAATCAGCTTTCAGCTGTTAAAAAACAGCAGGGTAGAAACGTTCGACAACAGAAATAAGTATTAAGCAAAAAATAATAACGAACTATGAATCCAATAAAATTACTAACAGCATTATCCATTCCATTCCTGATGTTTTCATGCAGTAACGGTAACAGGGAATATGACGCCACCGGATCATTCGAGGCAACCGAAATCATTGTTTCATCTCAAGCCAATGGACGTATCCTTCTGTTGAACGTTGCGGAAGGTGAGCAACTACAAGCCGGACAGAAGGTGGGACAAATAGACAGTACCCAGCTCTATCTCCAAAAAATGAGTCTTCTCTCCAGTGCAGAAGGTGTCAAGGCCCAAAAACCCGATATAAATAAGCAGACGGCGGCCATCCATGAACAGATTAGAACCCAGGAACGGGAAAAGGCACGTGTAAAAAGCCTGTTGGCATCTAATGCAGCCAATCAGAAACAACTCGACGATATAGAGTCACAGATAGAAGTCCTGCAGAAGCAACTTTTGGCGCTGACCTCCACGCTGGAAAAAAGCACTAAAAATATCTCTGCACAAAGTACGACCCTCGAAATACAGGTTGCTCAACTGAATGATCAGCTCGAAAAGACTCAAATCATTTCTCCCATATCGGGCACAGTGCTGAACAGGTATGCGGAGGCAGGCGAACTGGCAACCATGGGCACTCCCCTCTTTAAAATTGCCGACACGGACACTCTCTATCTGAGAGCCTACGTGACAAACGACCAGTTGGCGCAAATCAAACTGAATGATGAGGTATCAGTGCGGGTGGACGACGGAAGGGGCAGCATGAAACCATACAAAGGCCAAATAAGCTGGATATCCGATAAATCGGAGTTTACGCCCAAAACCATACAGACCAAAAATGAACGGGCCAACCTGGTCTATGCCCTGAAAATAGCTGTTTCAAATGATGGTTACCTGAAGATTGGCATGTACGGGGAAGTAAAGTTCAAATAAGGTTCCTGCTGGATCACAGAATAAAAACAAAAAATGATAGAAGTAGAAAACCTGAATAAAAGCTATAGGAAGGGGAAGATAAAGGCCCTGAATGGCATTTCCTTCAAGGTGAACGACGGGGAGGTATTTGGTGTAATCGGCCCGGACGGCGCCGGAAAATCGTCGCTCTTCCGGATTCTGGCCTCACTGATCTTGCCAGACAGCGGCACGGCAACAATGAACAGACACGACGTAGTGAAAGACTACCGGAAGGTACGACAAATAATCGGTTACATGCCGGGGCGGTTCTCGCTCTATCAGGATCTGAGCGTGGAGGAAAACCTGACGTTTTTTGCTACCCTCTTCAACACCACCATCGAGGAGAACTACCACCTGATCAAAGACATTTATCAGCAGATAGAGCCTTTTAAAGACCGACGGGCCGGTGCACTCTCGGGCGGAATGAAACAGAAGCTGGCATTAAGCTGCGCGCTGATCCATAAGCCGGAAATTCTTATCCTGGATGAACCCACCACCGGCGTAGACCCTGTATCGAGAAAGGAGTTCTGGGATATGCTGGGACGGTTAAAGGAACAGGGGATTACCATTTTGGTATCCACGGCCTATATGGACGAAGCAAGTCGTTGCGACCGGATTGCATTGATACGGGAGGGGGAGTTTATCGCAAGCAGCACACCGCAGGGCATTATTGATAACTATGCCGATATACTGTGGTCGGTGGAAGGATCCCGCATGTCTGCCCTTTTGGAGGCATTGCGTGGTCACTCCGAAGTAAAAACAAGTTTCGCTTTCGGAGACAAGATTCACATCACCGTGACCGAAAGGCTGCAGGCCGGAGAATTAAAGCAATACCTGTCAGAAAAAGAGTTCAGCGACGTGCGTATTGCTCCGATCAAGCCGACAGTAGAAGATTGTTTCATGGCATTGACAAACTAAAAATATGAGTGTAAAAGTAATTGAAGTATCGGGCCTGACGAAAAAGTTCGGCAACTTTACCGCCGTCGATCACATCACCTTTGACGTGGAAGAGGGTGAGATTTTCGGGTTCCTCGGTGCCAACGGTGCAGGAAAAACCACGGCCATGCAGATGCTTTGTGGCATCAGCATGCCCACGGCAGGAGCAGGAACAGTTGCGGGCTATGATATCATCAAAGAAAATGAACTGATCAAACGCAACATTGGTTACATGAGCCAGAAATTCTCGTTGTATGAAGACCTCAGAGTATGGGAAAACATCCGTCTGTTCGGGGGGATCTATGGCCTTTCGGACAAGGTGATCGCCACGAAGACCAATGCGTTGCTTGAAAAATTGAACTTCCAGAAAGAGCGCAACACGCTGGTGAAATATCTGCCGCTGGGCTGGAAGCAGAAACTGGCTTTCTCGGTAGCCATCTTTCACGAGCCGAAAATTGTCTTTCTGGATGAACCGACCGGTGGTGTTGACCCGGCCATGAGGAGACAGTTCTGGGAGATGATCTATGAGGCTGCCGACCAGGGAATAACCGTCTTCGTCACCACACATTACATGGATGAGGCGGAATATTGCAACCGGGTATCCATCATGGTGGACGGACACATCGATGCGCTGGATACACCCGCGGCATTGCGACGCCAGTTCAGCGCCGACTCTATGGATGAAGTTTTCCGGCAGCTGGCACGCAAGGCAAAACGGGGCGATTAACAGACAGTGCACTGGTTAAGCACAAAGCCACATCCTGATTATAAAAACATCAAAAAATGAAACAATTTATCGCATTTGTAAAAAAGGAGTTCCACCACATCATGCGCGACAACCGGACATTGTTGATCATCCTGGGAATGCCCGTGGTGGAAATCCTGCTGTTCGGCTTTGCCATCAACATGGAGGTACAGGACATTCGCGTGGCTTTCTACGACCCTACCCCCGATGATTTCACTACCGGTATTGCAGAACGTATAAGGCAGAACTCTTACTTTAATTATCAGGGAAAAATGCAGTCGATGGAGGAAATGGAGGAATCGATGCGAAAAGGGAAACTCGATCTGGCAGTGGTATTTCCGCAAAAATTTCAGGAGAGCATGGTGCACTCCGGCAAGGCAGCCGTACAACTGCTGTCTAACAGCTCCGATCCTAACAGGGGGTCCATCTCGGTTACCTATGCGAGTGCCATCATAGCAGGATTTCAACAGGAACAGGCCGATTTAATTCAGATTCCTTTTCGGATAGAGACCGAAAACCGGATGATCTACAACCCGCTGATGAAATCATCCTACATGTTTGTACCGGGGATTATGGGACTGGTACTGATGATCATCTGTACCATCATGACATCGGTCTCCATCGTCCGGGAGAAGGAGCGTGGTACCATGGAGGTACTTCTTGCATCGCCTCTGAAACAGGGAACCATGATTTTTGCGAAAACCATTCCCTACATGGTCATATCGTTCATCGATTTCATCATTATTCTGCTGTTAAGCTACTTCGTACTCGGTGTGCCTGTGAATGGAAGCCTTCTTTTGCTTTTTCTGGTTGCCATCCTCTACATAACCCTGACTTTGTCGTATGGACTGACTGTCTCCACGCTGGTGGATAAACAGGTAAACGCAGTTATCTTCTCGGCCACTACAGCCATGATCCCGGTACTTATGCTGTCAGGGATGATCTTCCCTATAGACAATATGCCCATGGTACTGCAGACATTGTCGGCCATCGTGCCTGCACGCTGGTTTATTGAAGCAGTGCGAAAAGTAATGATCCAGGGACTGGGAATCACAATGATCTGGAAAGAAATGCTCATCCTGATTGGAATGATCCTCTTCCTGCTGGGTGTTACCATTGCTAAAACCAAAAAGCGACTTGAATAAAGGTTGAACGTTTCAACGCTGAACGCCGAAGGCTGACAGTCGAAAACCAAAAAAGATGAAAACATTAAAATTCCTCATAGAGAAAGAGTTTAAACAGATGTTCAGGAATCCGTTGATTCCGAAGATGATCGTGATGTATCCCATCATGGTGCTGCTACTGTTCCCGTGGGCTGTCAGTTTTGAAATAAAAAATATCAGAATTGATGTCGTCGATCACAGCAAAAGTACATATTCCAGAAGGCTGACCGACAAAATTGAAGCTTCCCGATACTTTATCCTGAACGACACCCCACCCGATTACCGGACTGCGATGTTGAATATGGAGCATGGCGAGACGGATATGATCCTTGAGATCCCCTCCTCATTCGATGTGGACCTGGTAAAGAACAAGGCCTCCGGCGTGGGGATGGCGGTAAACTCGGTAAACGGCACCCAGGGATTGTTGGGAAGCAACTACATCATGCAGATTGTGAACGACCTGTCGTCGGAGCTGCGCGCTGAACTGATGCATACGTTGCCGCCACAATCGAGAGCTTCCATGATACGTATGCCACAGATTGATATTGTTCCCCAATATAAGTTTAATCCATCACTCGACTACAAAAACTTTATGATCCCCGGCTTTATGGTGCTGTTGCTCACTCTGATATGTGGCATACTGCCAGCATTGAATATCGTGATGGAAAAAGAAAACGGCACCATTCAACAGATCAACGTCACCCCGGTTAACAGAATTCACTTTATCCTGGCCAAGCTGATCCCTTTCTGGGTTGTAGGACTGGTTGTAATGATTATCTCGGTTTCTGCTGCATACCTGTTGTACGGCCTGTGGCCTGTTGGAAGTGTGATGGCAGTACTTTTCTCAGCCATCGTCTTTATTCTCTCCATATCGGGCCTGGGACTCATCATATCAAACTACTCGGAGACGATGCAACAGGCCAGCTTTCTGGTGATGTTCTTTATCCTGATACTGATTTTGCTGGGAGGAATGTTTACCCCTGTCTCCAGCATGCCGGCATGGGCACAGTTGATCGCAGTCATCAACCCGTTCAATTATCTGACAGACACATTCAGGATGCTGTATCTGAATGGTAGCAAACTGGCCGATGTTACCGGAAATCTGCTGGCATTGGGAGTGATTGCTATCGTATTAAATGGATGGGCAGTCTTTAGTTATAAGAAAAGAGGATAATGCTGATAGGATGATTGCAGATATTGGCCTCAGGGAGGAGAAAATAGTATAATTTACCCGACAATGAAACATATATTTTTATTGTTTATTACCCTGATGTTGACTCTCTTAACGTCTGAAATGAAAGCCCAGCCTTCAGTAAAGGCTGCCGATTCAACTAACTGGACACTTAAGAGTCTTATTGAAGGTGCAAAATCAAAAATAGCACACAACAGACAGGAGTTATCCATGACGGAAGATGAGATCATCGGCTATATGGATGAATTACCACCCTTTTCTATCTATAAGGACAACTATTTTATCACCGGCATCCCTTTAAACAGAAGCATCAACGGGGAGACAGCTGATGCAAAATTTCAAGTTAGCATAAGGCACAGGCTTACCTCAAGTCGGTTGCCTTTCGACTCTTTTCTCTACCTTACTTATACACAAAAATCATTTTGGGATATTTACCGGGAGTCGGCTCCGTTCAGGGACAACAACTATAATCCGGGAATCGGACTGGGAAGATACATCATTGTCGACAACCGTCTGACAGGTGCCGCCTTTCTACACCTGGAGCATGAATCCAATGGACGCGACAGCCTTGAATCGAGAAGCACCAACTGGATTGGATTTTCGGGAAAGTATTTTTTCACATCCAACCTCGCAGCAAGCTTTAAAATAACAATTCCATTCATGACGGGCGAAGAGAACAGCGATTTATATGACTACAGAGGAACAGGGTACTTCACAACAGACTACAAAACTTCGGATAATAAATGGTGGCTCTCGAGCACCTTCAGCCTCAAAAAAAGTGTAAAAGCTGTTAACCTGAAACTTACGGCAGGCTATAAGATCTCTGACAAATTCAACCAGTATATTTTCGGAGAACTGTATAGCGGTACCGGCGACAGCCTGCTTGATTACAAGCGAAAGGATGTACAATTAAGAGTAGGAATATGTATCAAGTCCGATTTTTATAGTGTATTTTAAACATGACTAGCGCTTTTCTCCGGAAACAGGAACTGAAAGCGAAACTCTCTCTTTAACGAGAAATCTCACTCCTTGTAAAAAGGATTGAATTCCTAACGGGTCAGAAAATAGAGCGAGCCGACAGCGGTCACTACCCACAAGGTGATGCCAAGGGCGAAGCTTCGGGGTCCTGACTTTTTGATTTCATCCAGGGTGATATTCGATCCGATCAGAAACAGGGCGATCACCATGCCCCTTTTGCCCAGCCAATTGAAGTGATCGTAACTTGCATGAAGCTCCGGAAAATAATTGGCAAAAAGAATGGCACATGCAAACAAGAGAATGAACCAGGGAAATTTGACCGACTTCCTACCCTCATTCTTTTGCAGAAAAGCAATTACCAGTGACAAGGGGATGATCCACAACGCACGAATCAGCTTGACCGTGGTGGCAACCTGAAGGGCTTTTTCCCCATATTCAGCTCCGGCACCCACCACCGAGCTGGTATCGTGAATCGCGACGGCAGCCCAGTTGCCAAACAGCTCCTGACTCAGTCCCAACTCCCTGCCAACAAAGGGGAAGAGGAAGAGGGCTACGGCATTCAGAACGAACACAACGATCAACGCAAACGAGTTCTGGTAACTTTTACTGTTCAGGATCGGGGCAATCGCAGCAATGGCGCTCCCTCCACAAATTGCTGTCCCGGCTGCGATAAGCGTTGCAATATTTTTTTCCACTTTAAAGAATTTTCCCAGCAGGATACCGAAAATCATCACGGAGACAACAGAAATTGCCGTGACCACAAAACCTGTTTTTGAGGCAGTGATCACATCGCTCAGACTCATCCCAAACCCCATCAACACGATGGAGAGTTGAAGAACCGGAGAGGTATAGCGATGAAGGCTCGCATGTTTAATTTTGAACAACGAAAAGATCAATCCTGCCAAAAGGGCAATTGCCGGCGACATAAACGGCAGAAAACAGAGACAAACAAGAATGGCATAGAGCCAATTATGAAATGCTTCTCTTTTACCTGACAACTCGATCCTGCTCTCTGCTTTTATTCCTTCCATATTTTTTTGCACAAAAATAACATTATGATATAGTATATGCAAATACCAAATTGTCATATACCATAACACCAGGTTATAAGAGAAGGATCATCCGGGAGATATACTGAAGTTTATCTAAATGAGTCGAATCGGTTATGCAATTAAAATTTGTAATTCAGCAGGAATTGTGTAAAACGTTCTGCCTGGAGGCTTGTGTGTCCTATTTTTAGTGCAATACGAAATTTTCGGGGAAGAGTAATGCCGGTTACCTGTACCATTACAAGTGTCTTGAGGTAGAGTTCGTTCTGAACAGCCTTCTCGGAGACAATGGCCAACCCGTTGAAGTCGAGTAGAAAGTTCTTGATCGACTCAGTACTTCCCAGGTGAATCGGCGTGTTGAGATCCTCAAAACGAATCTGATGCTGGATAAAAAGCTGTCTGATCACTTCAAGGGTGCCGGAGCCCTCTTCCCGCAACACCAGGGGTATTTGAAGCAAATCTTCTTTGCTAATCGTCCCTCGCCGAGCATATAGGCTATTTTTACCTGCCACCACAATCAGTTCGTCGTGCAAAAAGTCACGATAGCGTATACCTGCCTGCGTGGAGAGGTTTTCGACCAGGGCAACGTCGATCCGGTTGTCGAGCAGCTGCTGCTCCATCTCAAACGAGTTGCCGCTCATCAGGTGCAACTGAATGTGGGGGTAACGCTTGTGAAATGAGGCCATCACCCGGGGAATCACATATTGAGAGATGGTGGAGCTGGCACCGACCATGATCTCACCCGACTGCACGTTGTGCAGTTCCCCGATTTCAAAATCGAGGTTACGATAGAGCTGTGCAATCTCCTTGAATGCATGGTACACTCTCTCCCCGGCTCCGGTTAGGTAGATCCGGTTGCCTTTCCGTTCAAAAAGGCTGATGTCGTAACGTTGTTCCAGCTCCCGGATGTGCCGGGAGACAGCCGGCTGACTGATGTGCAGCACCTCTGCTGCCTTCGAAAAGCTCAGATTCTCTGCCACCAAAAGAAACACGGTATCCCTGTAATCCATACGTTTGTTTTACGATGTTTTTTCAACAACCATCTCTGCTCACGGACATCGTTAGGGGTCGGACGTATAATGTTCCGATCTATTTTGATGCTGTGTGACCGGGAGCAAATTTACTGATTAAAAAACTACTTAAAAAACCCACACCAAATATCAACACTGTTCCGAATACAATTATCAGGTAACTATGAAACTTCGTCTGTCCGCTGAGTGTCATCCAGAATATGACCGCGATACCACATACCACACCTGCAAGTGCATGGATTCCTTTTGGTTTCCTGGATATATAGCCCAGCAAAAACAAGCCCAGCATGCCCCCACTGAAAACTGAAGCCAGGCTCCACCATGCATCGAGCGTACTTTTTACCGACATCATGGCCAGGCCTGTGACAACACCCAGGATTCCGAATAAAAACGACATGCTGTACAGTACCGTCATTTTCTTTTTTTCGGTCAACTCACTTTTTCCGCGCTCAAAAAAGTCGGTCAACACAATTGTTGCAGAGCTATTGACGCTGGTAGATACCGTGCTCATCCCAGCCGAGAAAATGGAAGCAATCAACAAACCGGTTACCCCGACCGGTAGATGATTCACGATAAAATAGGGAAATACGTGATCGCCCGTGATATGATCAGGCAATAAATTCGGTTGAACCTTGAAATAAACAAACAACGCTGTACCGATGATGAAAAACAAAAAGCTCACGGGCAGGTAGATCATTCCACCGAACAGCGCAGAAAACCGGGCGCTTTTCTCACTTTTCGTACTTTTATAGCGTTGTACATAATTCTGATCAATTCCATAGTTCTGCAAATTAATGAAAATCCCATAAATAAAGGTCACCCAAAAAGTGGGAATATCCAGCCTGTTGCCAAATGAACCGAGGGAAAATTTGTGATGGACTCTTCCCACCTCAAAGAACTGCGTCCATCCCTCTGGCAACGAAACAATCAATATCACCGCGCTCGCCAGGGCTCCAACAATCAAAATGATTCCCTGAATGGCATCCGTCCAGATAACAGCCTTTATTCCACCCAACACAGAATAAACCACAACGGCCAGGCCGGTGACAATAATGATACCGGCAACACTCCAGCCCAGCATAAAGTGCAACGCCAGGGCCAGTAGAAACAAAACGGATCCGATGCGGGCAACCTGAGTTAAGAGATAACATATGGCAGCATAAGCCCTTGCCCAGTATCCAAACCGTTCTTCCAGAAAACTATAGGCAGAAATGCTGTGAATGTTCCGGTAAAATGGGACAAAGTATTTTGCAGCAATAAGAGATGCAACGGGAATAGACAAACTAAAGACAAACGAATTCCAATTGCCGAGATAAGCACTCCCGGGCAGTGCCAAAAAACTGATGCTGCTCAAATAGGTGGCAAAAATGGACATGCCTGCCACAAATCCCGGTATGGTACCTCCACCCCGGGTATAATCGGAAACATCTCTGTTCTTCTTTACGAAAGAAACACCAAAAAGAACAGTTCCAAATGTAAAGAGGAAGAAAATGGCAATATCGAAGAAATGTATGTTCATGGATACCGTTTTTTAGGTGTTCATTGCCTGTTTCATTCCGGCATCTATCCGCTCAAGTCTTTCAACCAGAATATCACGTTCTCTCTTCTCAAATTTTTGAAATGGCTCTGACATGGTATCACTGCAAATCCCCTTCAGCTCCAATGCTGTTTTTAATCCTTTCAGATAGCTGGAACCGTATCTCCCCACGGAATACAGAGAATTGCTGATTTCCATTACAACGGCTTGAAGTCGTCCGATTGTTTCAAAATCTTTATTTATTGCTGCTTTATAAAGATTAACATAAAGTTCCGGGTAAAGATTAGCCCCGCCATTGACACCACCATGACCACCCATAAGAACGGTCTCGGCCATCATCTCTTCCGGCCCCACGAACAACGAAAAAGGCCTCTTTTTAAACGAGTAAAGCAGCTTTTGAAAATAAACTCCGTTGGCTGAACTATCTTTCAATCCGATAATCCGGGGGTTTTCGGCCAACGCAAGTACGGTTTGGTATTCAATATATATTTTCACATTTGCAGGCATATTATACAAATACAAGGGCAAGGCAATATTGGCTGCCAATGTTTCGTAATACCGCAGCAACTCTGCCTGTCCGGGAATATAATAGTAGGGCGGTGCTGCTACCAGAGCACTCACTCCGCAACGTGCTGCATAATCAGCCAGCCCGGCACTCTCTTCAATAGATGTATCGGTTATCCCCACTAAAACGGGTATCCTGGAATCAACTTTTTCACAGGTCGCCTTTATCAGTTCTTTTCTTAATTTATAACTCAGATTCTGGGCTTCCCCTGTGGTTCCCAGCAAAAAGATACCCGAAACACCCCCCTTGATCACGTGATCTATCAGGTTGTTTAATCCGTTAATATCCAATATGTTGTTTTCCGAAAGAGGTGTCACCAACGGCACGATGATCCCTGTCAGGGAGGTTGAAAGATTGTGTTGCATATAAATGGTATGTTAATGATAACCAAAGCTTAAAAGCAGAGGTTGAAATATTATTCAGACATATTTTTGATATAGGGTAGATTGATCAGGTTGTTGAATCTGTAAAATGATTCGGCATTGGTACGTAAAAACATCCTTTTTTCTTCTTCCGAAAGCAGATCTGATTTTAGCACAAAATCATACGACATTTTGTAGGTGATCGCCGTGATGGTCCTCGGGTAATCGGAACCCCACATCAGCTTGTCGAACCCCACCAGCGAGGCTGCCTCCCTTATTGCCATTACCGCCCCCCTGAAAGGATAAAACTCATCGTGGAACAACCAGGTGATGCCTCCCGATTCGATCATTACATTCTTGTTCCGGGCCAGTTTAATCTGTTCCTTCCATCCGGGACGGGTAACCATGCCAAAATGACCGATGGCGATCTTTAAATCAGGAAATTCAGCAATTATCTCCTTCATCTCTGAAACCTGTGTCTCTCCGTCAGCCAGATCTATCGATAAAATTACCTGCTGCTTCTCCATCAGCGCCAACAGCTGCATCAGTTCATCCGTTGTCAGATGTACCCTGCCTTCGGGCAACAAAAACCGGTTGGCAGGCAGCTTGATCGCTCTGAAACCCTCCCCGATCAATTGTATGGCATGCTGCAAATATCCTTCTCTGCGGACATCTACCAACCCACAACAGAGAAATCTGTCGGGATACTTTTGCTGTACCTCCCGGAGATAATCGTTCTGCAGGCCGTCTATATACTCCTGGGTGATCACTGCTGCAGAGACCTGTGCATAATCCATGTTGGATAAAAAGATCTCGGCCGTATTTCTTCCATCCACAATAAAAGGCGGTAACATTTGACGGATTTCTCCCATAAACAGCGATTTTCCATTGTCAAGGGATCTGATCTTCTGTCCCTCGACCACCGCATCCTGCCGGAGCCACAAATGAGCATGGGCATCAATGATTGTATAGTCCATATGGGTTAAAACTCAATGAATATTCTGAACACTTTTCCGGCATTTTGCGACCAGTAGACCAATGCCTCTTCTGCCTTTTCAGGAGGATAGATGCCGCTGATGAGTGTTTCGGGGATGTTGTTGCGTTTCACATATTCCATCACCGCCCGGAAATCCTCCGGCAAGGCATTGCGTGATCCTCTGATATCCAGCTCCTTTGAAACAAAGTACTTCGTCTCAAAGGAAACCTCCGACTTGGCATAGCCAATACAAACTACCCTGCCGGTAAAGGCAACTTCGTCGATCGCCATGCGGTATGTTGCCGGAGCCCCCACAGCCTCAATAACCACATCTGGTCCCATATTTTGTGTGATTTCCATCAGGATCGAATGCAGATCCTCCGCCGCTGAGTTGATCGTATGCAGGGCTCCCAGACTTTTGGCCAGAAGCAGTTTTTCATCGTCAATATCAACCGCGATCACACGTGCACCGCGGAGTGCAGCCCGGATAATTGCTCCTAGCCCGATCATTCCGCAACCGATCACCATCACGATATCCAAATCGGTGACACTTGCTCTCGAGACTGCATGAAAACCCACACTCATTGGTTCTACCAATGTAAGGTGGAGACTCGAAATGGCATCGTCGGCAATCACCTTCTGCCAGGGGACTGCGATGTACTCGCTCATCGCTCCGTCGCGCTGTACACCGAAGGTCTGGTTGAACTGACAAGCATTGGTACGTCCGTTCCGGCAGGAGGGACAAATTCCGCAACTGGTGTAAGGATTTACCGTACAACGCATCCCTTCTCTAATGGTATCGGGGACGCTGTCGGTGGTCTCTTCCACAATGGCACTGATCTCGTGACCGGGAATGACCGGCAACTTCACCATCGGATTTTTACCGAGAAAAGTATTCAGGTCGGACCCGCAAAAACCGACATATTTTATTTTCAACAAAACCTCTCCTTTTTGCGGTACAGGTTTCATTTTTTCAACCAGGTGGACCTGGTTGATGCCTGAAATATTTACTGCTTTCATCTTTCTATTTGTCAACTATTTAACCACGTATCCCGCAGGCGGGGTTCCAGTATTTTCCTCACATCCTCCAGCAGCTCTCTGTCTAGAGGCTCATTTGCCCATGCAATATTCTTCAGTACCGATGATGAACGCGTGGTACTGAACAGGGTGGTAGCAATCCGCGGATTAGAGACAGCATACTGAACAGCCAGCTTTTCGATACTTTCCCCTTTGCTTTTACAAAAATCCGCCGCTTTTTTACAAATGATCTTCAATTGTTCGGGGGCGGGATGCCAGTCGGGTGCCCCTCTTTCGGTCAGTAAACCCATTGAGAAGGGAGATGCGTTGATTACTCCTACATGATGTTGTTCAAAAAAATCAAGATAGTCTGTCAACGAATCATCATTCAGCGTGTAATGACAGAAGGACAATACACTTTCCACGGTACCCGCAGGTACATGTTCAATCACGTAAACAAAATGACGCAACGTCAGGTTGGTGATACCCACATGCTTCACGATTCCTTTATCTCTTAGTTCCACCAATGCCGGTAATGTTTCACGACACACAAGATCCAAATCGGCAAACTCAATATCGTGTACATTGATCAGGTCGATGTAGTCCACGTGCAGCCTTTCCATACTTTCGTATACGCTTTCAATGGAACGCTTTGCGGAGTAATCCCACATATTTTTGTTCTCTTTTCCATAGCGCCCGACTTTTGTCGAGAGGTAATAGCGGCTCCTGTCGATTTTCTTCAACGCTTTTCCAAGGACGGTTTCAGCCTTAAGATGGCCGTAATAGGGCGAGACATCGATAAAGTTGATGCCGTTATCCACAGCCGTATGTACTGCCTCAATCCCCTCTTCTTCCCTGAGAGAGTGAAAGACTCCTCCCAGTGAAGATGCTCCGAAGCTCAGTGCGGAGACTTTCATTCCGGTTTTTCCAATTTCTCTTTGCTCCATCGGTTTATTGCATTATTCGGTT
>NZ_DCEN01000084.1:10674-17757 GCF_002316955.1 Proteiniphilum sp. UBA1028 | reverse complement strand
ATTATTCGGTTTATTGCATTATTTTTTCTGATGTTTTTCACCAAAATCGGTTTGTTGCCGCTCCACCTCATCCAGGACTCTTCTTTTTTCCTCTTCACTGAGTTGTTCCGATGAACGTCCATTCCTTGTGGATGCACTTCCCTGAAAGCTTTCGCCTTCTTCCAGATAATTCAGCCGAAATAAAGGGGAGACACTTTCTATTTCTATTTCGGCAGGTGAAGGGGCATGGGTACCTTCGAACAGTACACGGGCACTTATTTTTATTTTCCCCGGAGTTTTGGTGGAACGCACCAACAGCGGTGCCGAGCCAAACTCAACTGCACGGGGATTGGCACTGATAGCTGCTCCCCCAACAATCGTTCCCTCCCCTTCCACGGAGAAGAAAATTTGTTCTTTCGCCAGCCTTCGTACATTGCCATTATCATCGGTCACCTCTGCCACAACGACCACGAAATCGGACCCGTCGGCAACCAGTGAAGTACCTTCGTTGTCAACGTATAGCCGAAGCTTTGTGGATCGCCTCGAGGGCATCTTTTTGGTCCTGGCCACCACCTTTCCATCTATCAATCCTTCGGCCACGATGCTTACTTTTTGCCAGTTTTTCTGTACATAGCTATATTCTCTCATTTCCCAGAAATCAAATACATCCTTAAACACCAGCGGTGCATAGGGAATTCCCCTGGTAACAGTTTCCACTTTTTCCAGCAGGGTGTCTGTCTCATAAACAATGAGCCGCACCGAATCGCAATTGCTGAAAACGACCACATCTTTGCCGGAGAAAGGAGTAATCTCATGGGCGATAAATACCATGGGACCTGTCTCTGCCACGGGATGGGAAGTGTGCGGATCTACCTGACTCTTAAACATCTGAAAGGCATACTTTGGCTGACGAAAAGCATCAAAAATCCCCCCGAAGTAGGGATCGGGGTGATACCCGCGCTGATGATCGAACGGATGCCATTGTGCGCCACCGATAAACTGTCCGGTAGTATTGAACATGGCACCATAGGATTCGGCCAGCGAGAGGGCTTGCACCAGTTGAGGCTGCTCACCCCAGCTCCTGGATGCCCTGTTGTTGTTATTGTGTGCATACCAGTCATCCACATTCTCTCCAAATTCACGCGTAAAGATACTCTGTTTTACCTTACCTTCGTCATTTGGCCATCCATAAACCAGCCCATAATGATCCGATACACCCTCGGAATGAAGATCGCCTGCCGCAACCGGTGCACCGGGATAGGGATACTCCTCTTTTGTGATTTTCAGTGCCTCCAGTGAGAAATCGAGCGGAAACCGGGTTTCATTTAAAATAGGCTCCCAAACGAGCACGGAGGGGTGATTTCTGTCACGTCGAATCATTTGCCGGTTATTTTGCTGCGCCAGACGTCCGAACTCCGGATCTTTATTCCAGTACTGCCATCCGGGTGTGGCCACAATGACAAACATGCCCAACTCATCGCATGCGTCCATAAAGGCGGGGTCCTGCGGATAATGAGCAGCACGGATGATTTCACATCCAGCATCGCGCAGTTTTTTTGCATCCCGCCAATGCTGTGAATTAGGAACCGCATTGCCCACATAGGCAAAGTCCTGGTGCCGGTTGGCTCCGATCAGTTGACCATAAGGTTTCCCGTTAAGATAAAAGCCATCCTTTCCCCGGAACTCCGCACTCCTTATGCCAATACGTGTCGTTCCGCCGTCCAAAGGCTTATCTCTTTCCAGCACCCTCGAATTGATCCGATAGAGGTATGGATTTCGGGGCGACCACAGGTTCGGATTTTCGAGGGTGATTTTTTGTTTCACTGTTTTATCCTTCCCCGGACCGAGCCGCACCTGACTCCTCTCCGACTTTAACACATTGCCTCCGGCATCGCACAGTTCGGTCAGTAAAACAACACTTCTGGTTTTGACATCGTTGTTTTCAATGTCGGTATCGATAAATATATCGGCACTTTTTTCACCAATACGATCAAAATGCACAAACACCCCGCCACCTGCAACCTTGTTTGCCTCCACCGCATTGGTTATGGCAACCCTCGATTTGGCAATCAGCCATACATCCCGGTAAATACCTCCGTGATAGGCAAAGTCGAGGGTATATTGTGGCTTTCCCGGCGGATAGCTCTTGTCGTCGCTGTTATCGGCATACAGCGCCACCAGACAGGTATCACCCGGCTGCACACCCGCATCGGTGAGTGATACAGAGAATGGGAGGTAGCCACCAATATGCTCTTTCACCTTCTTCCCGTTGAGATAAACGACGGACCTGCCCATGACCGCTTCAAACCAAAGAGAGAGTTCCCTGTTTTCCAGCGAAGAATCAACGACAAAGTGTTTTCTATACCAGACAGGTCCCTGATAATTACGGCCACCACTGGCTTCAGCCGGCATCAGTTCAACGGTGTGAGGAGTTGAAACAATCTCCCAGTCGGCATCATCCAGTCCGATTGATTCGCCATATTCAATGTTTCCCTTTTTAAAACGCCATCCGGGATTAAAATTTTGGATGATCCGTCCACTCTCCCTCAATTCAAAAAAACCGGCTGCGGACGTTTCCGGTATGCTCGCCTGCAGATTGAACCGAACCATAAAGAGCAGAAACATTACAGACAATATCGCAAGACTCTTTCTCATATTTAATTCTTTAACATATTTATCACATCTTTCTCTCTGGAGGATGGCAGGACATTCATCTTGTGCAACTTCCCATCCACCAGCTCTGCTTCGACAATGGTATTTTCAGGTAGATGGAGCCTGAAGCATACATCCCACTCTTTTGACCAGGAGGGAAAAAGGAAGATCTTCTCATCTGCTGTCTGCACAAGCATCTCCTGCAGGCCAATCATCCCACTTCCACCCCAGTTATGATCGGGTGCCCAATCAAACCCGGGACCCCAGAAAGCGGGAAAACGAAAAGGACCATCGGCCATTTTCAACAATGTCAGTCGCTTTGCCTCCTCCGTCAATCCAAGGCATGCGGCAAAAATATTATCCTGTTTCCACCCTACATGGCTCCTGAAACGAATCATATCCGGATCATACTTATAGGTATTGATAGCCAGCTCCAGATCCTCTTTTCCAATCCCGTAGCGCCGCCATGGAAATACCGGATATAGTTGCGGTGATTCCACATTGTTGATCCTCTCCCACAACTTCGCCGGGGCAATCATCTCTTTTCCATTCACCACGCGGGTTGTGAGCGGCGGAATACGGGACTGCATCTTTTTCCACCTCTCCTTGTCCACCGGGTGATTCTCAAGCGCAATCAGCTTCTCCAGCACTACGTGTAATGCCGAAACTGTCGAAGCAGCGTTATATGACATCTTGTAGGTTTCGCATGCCGTACCGGGATAGAGTATCAGGTGACCGTTCTCATCCCTGGATTTAGCTCCTCTTTGCATGGCAAGAAGCGTATAATGCTCATCAAAAAAGGTGAGGCAACTCTCTATGAACGGAATATATCTGGTAATATTGCTATCGTTGTATGCGTTTGTTTCCAATATCATCAGACAAAACTCCAGCACCGTATCCCACTGATACTCCAGCCAGGCATTATACTCTATTCCCCTGTCAAAATAGGAGGGCCTTTTCCAACCATATTCACTCGGATTGGGCAGGCCGAAGTTTTCCATCTGTTCGGTAAAACAGGCTCCCTCGTGGCCCCAATAGATTTGCGACCTGAGTTCTGCATTCTTCAAAAGACGAAGATAGAAATCGAACTGAGCGAACATCATATCATAGTCTCCGCTTTTCAGCATGGGGAAATATACCAGCCGCTGATTCTGTGCCGTGAACGTCCCCCCGCCCCATTTTCTGTAATCGGGAGTAAATGCCTGCGCTGAATCCACAGCGGAGGGATCGAATGTGAATAGGCCACCGTTAAATTTTGTGGGATAGCACCCATAGGCATTGCATCCCAACATGTAACGGAAAAGCTGGTAGTTTCTTCCGATTTTCCAGGATGCGGATTCCTTTTTTTTCCTGTCGACGATGATGTAACTTCTTTCCCAGAACTGTTTCCACCATCTTTCCGTTTCCAGTCTGGCTGACGGACTGTATGCCCGTGCCGATATGTTGTTTAAACCCTTCATCCAGTCGGCAACCGTCTCTTCCTGCTGGTTGTGCAGCGCTACATAAATACGATGTGTCGATGCCGGCCTTTTACTTCTGAAAGCCCAGTATCTGAAATCAGTATCCGCGTAGACATCGGTGCCCGAATGATTATACTGCAGGTTGTCTCCCCATAGTTTTCCACCGGAAATGAGGTTTCTTAACGGATTATAAAGCAGGGTTTTCACCGAGTCGAGCCCCTGTTGGGCTACCGTCACATCAAAGATAGTGGGGTCGTTGTTTTTGTGATAGAACGTGACAGCTCCCTTTTCCGGCTCCACGAGATCGCTCTTCGTATGTAAGCCGGCAGGTAAAGCCCATTTGTAGGAGTTCTGATTTCCTTCTCCCTTTCTGACTATTCTATCCTTGTGCCGCCAGTTTTCATAAAACACTTCAGTTTCAATTTTTTCGGGACTCGCTATCTCCAGATGGATTATCGGATTGAAGACATCAACCCAAACCCGGATTTTGGTGCTCC
The DNA here is from genome assembly GCF_002316955.1 of Proteiniphilum sp. UBA1028. Taxonomy (NCBI): domain Bacteria; kingdom Pseudomonadati; phylum Bacteroidota; class Bacteroidia; order Bacteroidales; family Dysgonomonadaceae; genus Proteiniphilum; species Proteiniphilum sp. UBA1028. The sequence goes on along the minus strand of NZ_DCEN01000084.1, from coordinate 13,169 downwards.
CTCCCGAAATTTCAATATTACCCTCCTTCAGCCTTAGCTCCTGCCGGAAGTTATGTTCTGTAAAAGGATTTGGTGTTAACCTAAGCCTTACGCGACCCAATTTAAGCAACGTGTTATTTTCGTCGAACGATCCACTGCGGGTGATATAAAAAAGAATATCATCATTCTCAGTCCACACGTTCAATCCGATATCTCCACCACCACAGGGCATCGATTCGTCGGAACCCGTGCTTTGGGTACGCCATAGGGGATTATACATGTCGATACCGACATGGCTCTGACGGTTCTCATCAGCAATTTTAACATGAGAAGACATGGCTGCAGCATGAGTAACTACTGTGGAAGAAGGGAAACAGTAAAAAGGCAAGCATGTAGCCAAACAAAAAAACAACAATTTCCAATTCATTTTACCAGTCATCAGTTCTGAAGGAAGAGACAGGAAGGCCCTCCGTGCCGTACAAATCCCCCTCTACATAATTCTCAAATGCGTAGCGTACAGCTACCGGATGCTTAACATCCTCAGATTGAACATATACTTTGCTTCTGTCGATCCAGGCTTTGGCAGGATAAAACACCTTGTCCTCACCAGCGACAGTAAAGTTGTTCAACTCCCCGTCTCGTGCGGTGAGCCACATTTCGGCCCTGTCGAAACTCAGCACACAGGTATCACCCTGGACCGACATCTCCTTATAAACGGGCGAATCGGCAGCAATTCCGTCAACATGATACGTTTTGGCCAGCGCTTGCAATGCAAGCCGTTCTCCCGCGACTCTTTTTTTTACCGGATGAATACCTTTCTCCATTCCTGCATCCAGCAATACGACCATTCCTGCATTTTCTATCTCTTTTTCCGCCTTCAGTTGTGCTTCCCGCAAATAGGCCGAGTTGATGACCTTTTCGCCTTCGGGGGTAATCAGTCCATATTCATAAGGTGCTATCTGACAATAATAAAACGGGAATGAACCTTGCCCCCACTCTGCCCGCCAACCCGCTACCATCGCTTTAAGCAGGTGTGTATAAGTTTCGTGGCGATCATAATTGGATTCTCCCTGATACCAGATCATCCCTCTTATGGCATACCCGGTCAACGGCGCAATCATCGCATTGTATAGTGTGGTGGGTGTTCTGTTTTTTTCGCGAATATCACTTTCATTTTCAGGTATTTCAACTTCCGGAAAAGAGGCCAGCATCTCACTACCCATCCATGACTCAACCCAGGAGCCGCCCCAGCTCGAATTAATGAGTCCTACGGGAACATTTAGTATCTCCTGCACCAGCCTTCCGAAATAGTAGCCGGTCGCACTGAACTCCCTTACTGAAACAGGTTCCGCAGCCGACCACTCGCCGCTAACATCCTCCTGAGGTACAATTGTGGAATTTCTTTTCACGGTAAACAACCTCAGTTCGGGGTTGGCAGATCGCAAGATATCCATGTTCGAATTCTCCACCGGCTGATTTTTAAACCCTTTCATCGGCATCTCCATGTTCGACTGGCCTGAACAGAGCCACACCTCACCGATTAAAATATCGTGGAGCGTAGTCCGGTTAGTCCCGGTACCTGTGGTAGCCACACTGCCCGAAGTAGTTGCACTGCCGGGGGCATTCCTCTTACCCTCTTCCTCAAAGGTAATGGAATAAGGCCCGCCGGCAGCCGGAGTTGCCACGCGTAACTTCCAGTTACCTTTTTCGTCCGACCGGGTAATATACTTTTTATTGTCCCATGAGGTGACGACCGTTATTTCACTGTTTTCGGATGATTTACCCCATAGTGGAGCGTTGGAGCGCTGTTGCAACACCATACCATCCGATATGAAGGCGGGAAAGCTGATTTCTTCAGAGAGCACCCATTGTGCCGAAAAGAGGAAGCCAATCAGGACGAAATATAAAATTCTGTTCATGAAATATGCATAACTTGAATTATTTATCGGATACAATCAATGTCAAGGGTCCAAGCAGTCCGGATGACTGTAATGGCTGATCGGCTATCCAGTAGGTAGCATTGGTCCATATATTATCGTCTTCAACCTCACCATCGCCGACTCCCTTTATCCTGTTAGCCCATCCGTTTACAACCCTTATATTCAATTTGTTTTCTCCTTTTTGCAAAGCTTTGGTTATGTTCACCCTATTGGGATATGTCCATGCCGTACCACAATGAATATTGTTCACATACACATCTGCCATATCAGGCAGATTACCCAAATCCAGATAAATCTTCTTATTCTCCGGTTTCATGTCGGACTGAAAAACCGTACTGTATAGGGCGGTTCCTGAATAATAACGTATTCTTTTATCCTCCTCCTTGCTCCAGTCGAACAACTCTTTCCGGCTAATTTGGAGTGCGGAATCCCGCTCAAAGCGGATATCCCATTCCCCTGTAATCAAGACAACCTGCTCTTCGGCAATATGACTCTCCACAGACAGTTCTGAAGTGGATATTCCTGAGGCATAATAATTTGAAGTTGTTTTAGCTGAAGTCGCCTTATCGGAAATGG
>NZ_DCEN01000084.1:3463-10448 GCF_002316955.1 Proteiniphilum sp. UBA1028 | reverse complement strand
AACCATCCACTTTTCCGCATTCTCCCTTTCTCCCGTCACCGGATCCCAGAGCTCGGGCTGCCTGTCTGCACATCTGAAGGAGATATTCAGATTACGGTACTCCTCCTTCTGATTGGAGATAAAATAAATATCCACTTCCTTTCCTGCACGGTGAGTCCATGCGATCTCTTCCTCCCCGTTCAGATCAAGATCCCTTTCCAGGCCAAACCGACTTAAATCCGGACTGTTATAGGGCAACAGGTACTCATCCGGAACCGACCAGATACGATCCGTGAGCTCTTTTAGTCGCTTCTCATTTTTACTCATCCCTGTTTTACCGTTGTAACCGGGTACCTTGACGGGCCTGTCACCCAATAACACCGTGACCCCTTTTTCCTGAATCTCTTTTATCTTCTCGGCCACCTCAATGCTCATAAACTCACCATGGGGCGACAACGGATAGGGTTTCGGCAATATCAGCACGGAGTATTCCATGCCTCCTGACGTAACAAGCTTCCCGTTCCTCATATGAGAATAGTTTAACAACACATCCTTATTAAACGAATCATACTTGTATCCCTTCAATGCATCAATCCACGCCCCGGCATCGGACACTCCTGCCGAGTGAGTCACCCCTACCGGTTCAACCCTCAGCGGTTGTCCTTCGTTCGCGAGACGTTCTTTTTCCAAATTGACTTTCTCCTCACCAAAGATTCCGGGAAGAGAGTTTACCAGTCTCTCCGGAAGGAGCGCTCTACGGGGAGTCTCCTCGCCGGTAAACAGGGCTATATCAACCACCGGTTTTCCATGCTGAAGCATCGTCTGGCTTCGTTTGATATAATCAACCCACGCTTTACCCTGACCCCACCATGTCTGATCACGCTGAAAATAGAGGCCGATGCCATCGAGGGTAACGCCGGGATATTTATCGACATAAGGATTATGCACATAGACATGATGGAATATCTTATTCAGTCCAAGCGCATAATTTCTGTCCAACAAGGGTTTAATCATTCTCGGATTCTCGTTCCACATAGTACGGAGCTGCGTGAACCCTTCGCCCTGAATAATATTTTTCCCGTAGATATGCGCACCGGAGATGGCATCCAGCATGTCGTTAAACTTATCGTGTGTGGGACTGTTCAGCCAGAACTCACCCATGGGCCTGTCGACCTCCCTGTAGTGCATCATCCCGTCGCTCACCATGGTGGGTGATACGCATTCGGCCGACAGTTCGCAATCATAATCGCGTGCAAATTCTGAAACGGTTGCATAAAACACATCCACCACCAGTTCAGCAACTGTCTGCCGTATATCGTGCAGCACAGCCTCCGTCGTTTCTGCGCTGCCTACCGGAATACCGGTATAAACCAGCAGATAAGGGAAAAGATCGTAGCCCCTGCGCTTCCGGAACTCGGTGAGGAAATTTACCGACCAGTTCTGGCTGCCACACTCCCAGCTGTCTACGTGCATATACTTCAACACCCTCCGTGCCAGTACAGGGTCGGTTTTTTCAAAAGCAGCGCCAAACCAGTTCTCAAGCTGAATTTTTACCGATTCTGAGCTGAACTTATCACACTCCAGGCCCCTGCCACCTCCTGCTGTTGCATTCATGTGGCCGGTAGAGGTATGTCCCATCCTTACAATTTTCCATTTACCTTCGGGCAACTTTGTATTCAGCAAATTGCCGTTCAGCGATGAGGATGGTATCGACACAATATCTTCCACAGCAATACAAACCTCATCAGGCAGTTCATCACCGGAGGTTCTTTTGCTTACCCGCCAGACGGAGCCGTTTTTCCCTTCAAACTGATCTGTTTTGGGTTCCCCCGAAAGGAAAATATGATCCACTTTCAGGTTAGGCCTCCACTTCGCAGCATCCAGATCTTCGGCACCCGGCTCGGTTCCCGACGGATCCCAGTAAAACCTGAAATAGCGTGCCTCGGTTGCGGGGATGGAATAGGTGAAATTTTCATCACCGTTTTGCCAACCCTGACGTGGAGGAACAAGCTGTTTTATCTTTCGAAAACTGATTCCATCATCGCTTGCATGGACGGACATCCGCTGCGCCTGAAAATTATTCCCTCCCGGTACAATGTGAATGGACCTGCTCAGGAAAGGCTCATCAAACGCGTATTGAATCCAGCACGGCTCCGAACTTCTGAAAGTCTCCGAACCCATCTTGTCAGCCAGGTAGCCGGGTGTCTTATCCCCGGTGCTGGAAGTAACCATCGGCCGCAGGTCATCGGTGGTGCGATAATCTTCAAACGGCACAGCGAAAAGTGCGATGTCCTGATAAAAACCCGCGTAACTCTCCGGTTGAGACAACAGGAGATTTTTCAGTTCTCCCCCATCCACAACCGTCTCGCTCCATACTACTTTCTGCATCGAGGTTTCGGGCGTGATCCAGGGACCTCCGGCCAAAGCAAATCCGTCACAGATATGCATCCCCATTTTCAGTCCCAGCCTGTCTGCCTCCTCCATGGAAAAACGAACCAGCTCCCACCATTCGGGGGTAAGCTGATCGTAAGCCGGAGAATATGCGAACGTCTTGTTCTCCGCGTTGCTTCTGATTGGCATCAGATATGCACCTCCAAGGCCAATATCGCGCATAGCCTCCAGGTCGGCAGTGATCCCCTCCTTCGACACGGCACCATACATCCAGTACCAAAATGTCCAGGGGTCCGTTTCACCAGGCTGAGGATTACTGAACTGCTCCTCAAGTGAGACCTTCTGAGCCACGCTGACGCATCCTCCCGGTATCAGCAGCAGGAGAAACAGTGCGATAATATTTATTTTTTTTACGGTAACATCCATATTCTAAACAAGTCTTTGCTTACACTCTGCACTATCCTGTTAATTTGCAAACTTCCAAACACGCCAACCTATCAACTTAGAAACTTACTAATTCAAGTTTCGCATGGCACCTATAGGGCTACCCCCCCGACTTGCAATACCTTGCGAGGTCTAATCTTTAGCTCTATCTATCCCAATCCGATGGAGATGCGGGACTTAAGTTACAAACCTACAAACCTGAACACAACAACCCCCTCTCTCTCTCCAGCGGCCCATACAGGCTGCGATGAGGGGCCTATCAGGTCTGTCGTGTTCACCTTATTGCGCACAGGTGGTATGACATCAAGTATCGTTAATCCGCTTTCAGGAAAGGTATAAAGTAGTTTATCCCTGCCATCACGCGGCTGATATACACCCATATAGGCGTCAGGAGTTCTGTTATCAATAGAGATTGTCCCCTCCTCAGTCTCGATATTCATCCATTTCGTATTCGAAAAATATCCCTTGAACTCGGGATAAGTAAACGATTCCCCGGGAATGGGGTCGTTGTACTCATTCTCCCAGAGGCCGTAGACGGCTCCATGCAGTCTGTTTTGCCAGACACGGTAGGGGCCGTCGCCAAGCCACCTTTTTCCTCTGACTTTGTTTTCAGGATAATCAAACTGAATACCCATCATATCCACCACTCCATCGAAACGATATCTGTAGTTCAGGCGGAGCGTTCCATCGGGCATCACGCACCATTCCGCTTTTTGCATATTTCCCAGCTTGTAGTGAACATGAAGGATCATGTTGTTTCCCTCCTCTTCTACATACAAAGTATCCAGACGGCCGGCGTCCTCAAATTTCACATAGGTTCTTTCCTTGCTTCTGGCATCCGGATCGTCATGATTGTAAAACTGGTCGAAAGATCTGTCGCCCCTCCGCACACCGTAGAACCTGGGGCCATTTCCAAATGATATTTTCCGGCTGTTCACGCTGACCTCTTTCAACAATCCATCCTCCTTACTGAATGAATAGGATCTGCCTGAAGCGGAAAAAACAATCATTTCTCCCTCGTTGCTGACGGTCGGCTTGTTGCCTCCTGTACTTACAGGGTCGGTGGCGATCATTTCTTCTTTAATCGCCCAGCTCCAGCGCCATAAGTCCTTACCTGACTTATCTACTACAGTAATAAACAACCCGTTCACTTCCTTGTTGAACGATGGCATATTTATCAACAGTGTACCGTTTGAGTGGGGGGCTATATTGCTTCCTTTCTGTTCTCCGCTCCTTATGATTTTCACCTTATCTCTTGAATTTTCCAAAGATGGAAAAGCAACCTGCTCCCACCGGAAGGTGCACTCATTCAGATTGGTGAAATCGTACCTGTTTTCAATTGTCAGCTTGCCGTCAAATTCACGCTCTATCTCCTTGTTCATTATCTGTACAGGCGACCACACCTCTTTCACCGTGTAAAAACTACCCTCTTTTTCGTGATGCGGGCCCAGGATTCCGTCAGCTCCCCAGTTACCCTGATTGTCGATGAATCCTCCTTTGTCGACCCTTTTTACTCCCTCGTCGGCAAAAACCCATAAGAATGCACCCGCAAAACGGGAGTGGTTGCGCATCAATTCCCAGTAGTCGAACAACCCTGCGCCATGGCCTCCATCATACAACCCATGCAATATTTCGGTCGGCATAAATATCTCAGGAAGCCTCATATACTCCTGCGTCTCGCCATAGGAGCGGTAATGCATGGTTTCAAAACCGCCGAAATTTCCCTGAGGGTGCAATACCGGCCGTTTCTGCGGATCCCACAGATGAAACTCACCATCCAGTTCCGTGTTCCACCCTTTTTCGTTGCCATTGCTCCACCATACCACAGAGGGGTGATTCACATCGCGTGTAACCAGCGATTCTATCAATTTTTTTCCGGTAGGTGTATCATATTTTCCGTGCCATCCCGCAAGCTCGTCCATCACATACAGTCCCAGCTCGTCGCAAGCTTCCAGGAACTCGGGATCGGGAGGATAATGGGAAAGGCGCACAGCATTCATATTCATCTCTTTGATCAGGCGCACATCCTCATAATTTTTCTCGCGGTCGAGTGTTCTTCCTGTCTCGGGACGGAAGCTGTGACGGTTAACCCCTTTGATGGTTACCTTCGTTCCGTTGATATACAATCCGTCGCTTTCCCGCACTTCGATGGTTCGAAAACCAAACTTCTCGCGAGTCTGATGCAGTACTTTGTTGTGTTCATCCAGCAGGCTGAATTGTGCAGTATAAAGATGGGGCGTTTCCGCTGTCCATAATTCTGGTGAAGATAAATGCGTACTGAGCGTAAAGCGGTCGCTCCCGTTTCTCAGCGAAGAGCTTGTCTCGTCAACTTTTTTGCCGTCAGCTGTGAAAATTTCTGCCAGGATGCTCAAATTCCCGGGTGCTGCCTTGCCAAGATAGCATTCCGCCACAAAAGCACCGTCGGCCTTTGCATTGATAGCCGTTCTTTTCAGATGGATGGCCGGCTTGATCTCTAAAAATACCGGCCGTATGATCCCACCAAAATTCCAGAAGTCGGCCCTCCGCTCAGCAAGATTCACCGAAGCATTCTCCGACTCTTTTTTCACCGATACCTCCAACAGGTTTTTTGAACCATATCGCAGCAGATCGGTTACGTCGTATGAAAAACGGTAGAATCCTCCCTGATGTTTCGGTCCCGCCTTTACACCGTTTATCCTGACCTCGGTATCGGTCATCGAAGCCTCAAAAACCAGGCCGATATGCTTATCTCTCCACTCCGCGGGTAAATCAAATTCATATTTGTACATCCCCTCCTCTTTGGCAACCCCTTCAGGAAACGCTTTGCCATAGAAAGACATCCCATACTGAAACTGGCCGAATCCCTGTGTCTCCCAGCAGGAAGGTACCTTTATTTTGGACCATTCCCCGGCGTTCATTCCTTCAGAGACCAGAAAATCCCATTCCACCGCATCGGAGGCACCCTTTCCCGACAGATACCTGATAACTGTCTGCGGAGTGTCATTTTGCTGTGCGTAAAGTGAAAAAAAATGAGTGCACAACAATAAAATAGCAATATTAAAAAAATGTCTGATTCGCATACGAATAACCCTGAAATTATATCCTGTTTTTGAAATGACGCAGATTATCTGTTTTTGTACCCGGAAATCCGGAAGCGCAGCCGCTGTTCTCTCTTTTCCACAGCATATCTGGTCAACACTCCCGGGCCGCAGCTGCTGTTGCCCAGTCCCATCTGAATGGCATCGATCGACAGGATGGTTTCTGCACGGGGTGCAAGTCGATGGCTGTGTCTTGCACCGACAAGGTCTGTCGCCAGATAGTGCAGCGCAGAAGCCGAAAACGAATTGTCAAGCGCTGTGATGCTTACTCCGCTGCCCTTGTCGTCTCTCAGCGTGAGTTGCCGTATTTCTTCCCTGTTTCCATTCTCCTGTGGAAATGGATAGTTTACAAATTGATCCGTTACGGTTGATTTCCAACACCCTACAAAGGCCGATTCTTTACGATCCCTATAGTTTTCATGGGGTCCAAGTCCATACCACGTATAATTTTCAAGTGCGCCATTCAGCGACAACACAATGCCGAGACGGGGCAGTTCGGGCAGTTCACCTTCCGGAATAAACCTGAACGCAGCATCGATGGAACCGTCACCCGAAATGGTGTAGACAGCGTGTGTCAGAACTGAGCCGTTTATATACCTGTTTCGTTTTGTGGTGGTGATCTCAATCCTGTTATCCTGCATTCTCCTCCACCCTGTTTCTTCAGTGGAAATAACCGGAACACCCATGCCATTTTTCTCCCAGTCGGCTGCCAGCCAGCTCCCAAACCCCCGGTCGTTATCCACCGGTGCGCGATAAGCCTGCGTGGTAAATTGTCCCGGCAGATCAGCGTTGGAGGCCAACAGCTCTTTCTCCGCATATCTCAGGGACGACAGCGTACCCGCTTTCATATCCCACTGCATGCTGAAATTGTCATTACCGATGCATAACACATCCCCTTCTGCCGACGCAACTATTTTTTCACTCAGCCGAGTATCCCTGTTGTTTCTTAGATCTGCCAGTCCATCTCTCAGCGTGAATTGTTCCCATGCTACCTCAAAGCCTTTCTCTGCCCAGGAAGTTTTTTCTTTCAGCAGAAAGCGCACCATCAGTTGAACATCACCCTCTGAAGGAATCGCTTTATCAGGCCGAAGATG
>NZ_DCEN01000084.1:1958-3162 GCF_002316955.1 Proteiniphilum sp. UBA1028 | reverse complement strand
CCGTTAATTCAATCAACACCGGCTGATACACCTTCTTCACCTCCCAATATTTTGGAGTCACCGTGCGATCGGAAAAGACAACCCCATCCAGACAGAAATTATTGAGGTTGGGCCTGTCTCCGAAATCACCGCCATAGTTCACGATACGCTTTCCATCTTCTGCAGTGGTAAAGATACCCTGATCTGCCCACTCCCAGATAAATCCGCCCAGCATGCGCGGGTTGCTGTATATTTCATCCCAGTACTCCTTAAAGTTGCCCATCGCGTTGCCCATGGCGTGGGCATATTCGCTGGTAAGCACCGGCCGGTCATCATCTGTCCGTTCAGCGATGCTCAGCAGCCGCTCCCATCGTGCATTTTCGGCTCTCTCCCTGCTCTCCCCTTCGGGAATGTTGGGGTTGAGATACGCTTGTTGTAATCGCGGGTAGAAACGACTGATGATATCGACCGTTTCCGGGTCTTTCAGTTCATTCTGCGCTCCTTCGTAGTGAACGGGACGGGTAGGATCATAATCTTTCAGCCATGCCGATATAGCCGCGAAATTAAAGCCGTAGCCCGATTCATTCCCCATCGACCATACCACAACCGACGGGTGATTTCTGTCCCTTGCAGCCATCCTGATCGCCCTGTCCATGAATGCGTGGGTCCACTCTGTGTCACTGGCCAGCATTCCCCTCACTCCGTGCGTCTCAATATTGGCTTCATCCATCACATAGAGTCCGTACTCATCACACAACTCGTACCAGCGTGGCACATCCGGGTAATGAGCCGTACGCACCGCATTGATGTTTGCCTGTTTCATCAGCACTATATCGCGTATCATCCCCTCCTCGCTCATCACCTTTGCCGTGACCGGGTCATGCTCATGGCGGTTCACTCCCCGGAACCGTACCGGCTTGCCATTCACCAGGAAGCGCCCGTTTTCAATTTCAACACTCCTGAACCCCACACGCGTAGAGGCTTGCTCCACCACTCTGCCGGTAGAATCGTTCAGCGAGAGCACCAACGTGTATAGATAAGGGGTTTCGGCGCTCCATTTTTCGGGATTCTTTACTTTTGCGCTTAGCCAGGAGAACTTACGGATTCCTCTTTGCGGAAATCGATCGTTCATGATGGCAGCTCTATGGTCTGAATTGATAATGGAAACTACATCCTGTGATAAGATTGAATCCAAAACCGCATTGCCGGCAGCATCAAACAGGCG
>NZ_DCEN01000084.1:0-1604 GCF_002316955.1 Proteiniphilum sp. UBA1028 | reverse complement strand
CCCACTTTTCAGCCAGGGCGTGATCCTGAATTCAGAAGGCTCCATGCTCCCCTGGCTATAACCTACCCTCTTGCCATTTATCCAGACATAAAAAGCACTCTGCACCCCTTCAAAATGAAGAAACACCTGTTTATTTTCCCATTCTTCGGGAAGGGAGAAAGTACGGCGGTAGGAGCCTACCGGATTTCTCTCTGTAAAGGTGGTGTACGACTCTTTGGGTTCCTTCGTGACATGGGGAGGATCGATTTTGAAAGGATATCCCGCGCTAACGTATATGGGTGTTCCGAAACCATTTACCTCCCAGTTGGCAGGAACAGGAAAGCTGATCCATCCCGAATCATCAAAATCATTGCGGTAAAACTCTTTGGGCCTCTCCTCCGGGGCGGGTACCCAGTTAAACTTCCAAGGGCCGTCCAAAGAAAGCGTTCGGTCGTTCTTCACCCCAAGGTAAGGCGTAAAGGAAGCCCTTGCACGCTCTCTGTTTATCTGCAGCACATGTTGGTTTTCCCAGTCTCTTTGGCCAAAACCGGGAACCGCAATGAGTAGAAAAAGGAGTATACTGGAGGTGAGTGTGAATCGTTTCATAATTTCAAATTAAGAATCAAGCGTAAAGAGTCAGGAGCCATGGAATCAATTTTTCAAACGTCCAACTATCCGAGCTACTGCACCGTTAAAGAATTCAGGTTTAAGCCCTTCATGTTTTCCGATGACAAAATAACCCGGTAGTGTCCCGCGTTAATAAAACCATCGGTGCTGGTGCTCAGTGTGCGCCATTTTTCAGGAGCCACCGGGAAAGTGATCAGGTCGTCCTTCAGGATTGTCCCGTCTGATGCAACAAGCCTGAATCGCACCTCTTTGGGACTATTGCTCACGTTCATGTAAGAGAAACGGAACGCGTAAATATTGGCCACGCCAGTCGATACGTCCCAGCTGATGGAACCCGGGGCACTCCCTGTAAAGTTCAACGACACTCTTTTGCGTACCTCATTGATCTCAACCTCTCCTTCAATCACGGCATCTTCTGCCGGATACACTGTAGCCAGTCTGCCATCATCACCCTCCGGAAGCGATTCTACAGGAGTTTTCGCAACCTTTTCCACATCGTTCCAGCTCCACCCCTCGGAAGGTGATGACGCTGCAGGCCTTATATCCTGATTGCGTGATGCAATGGCGATAGCGGAGATGAGCGCTTGTCCCGCTTTCACCTGAGGGAAAGATATTTTCAACGCCCCACCCTGCACCTTTGCAGTCAACACCTTCTTCAATGCACGGTCATGTCCCGATTCGGCCCAGATATCCAAATCACGGATATATACCGAGTCGTTCAGAGCCACATCAAACACCCTGTAACCTTCGCCATCCCGAATGCCTCCCGTTCCGTACCAGGGTTCTGTAAAATATAATTCCACCCTGTACTCTCCGTCCGGAAGCGGAAAATGGTATGCCAGCTCATGACGTCCGTACCGGAATTGTCCGAACAGCTTCCAGTTCCTCGTTCCCTTTATGGGATCATCGGTATATCGCTGGCTTCCCTGATAGGGATTCATATTCTCATATTTATCAGCCCAGGAGACAGAGCCCCAATGCTGATCACTTTTTCTCGC
>NZ_DCEN01000066.1:5210-5466 GCF_002316955.1 Proteiniphilum sp. UBA1028 | reverse complement strand
AACAACCCATCGGTTATGCTCATCCTGTTTTGACTCAAAGGGCATCTCGAACTCAGAAATTGAAAGCTGTCTGGAGCTCTTGTATCTTATCATAAGATTCAAGGATTATGAAGTGAAAATATTCGATTTCTTGCAGTCATACAATTTTTATACCAATTAATTTACTGAAATACAGTGTAAATGTCAATTATTCAGCAGACCCTAAGTATGGTCAATAGTAGATACTTCATCATTACTTTGTTTGAAACGTGTAAGT
>NZ_DCEN01000066.1:0-4812 GCF_002316955.1 Proteiniphilum sp. UBA1028 | reverse complement strand
AGACGATCACGTTTTGTGCATGGCTGTCATATCCGGGGCCGATCATCAGATCCAGCTTCGTGTTGATGGAGAGGATTTTATGAAATCGATCATATATGTTTTTTTCCGGAATGAAATAGCTAATGAAACATCTCGCCTCCACTGTGTGCACGTCCGACAGGTCACGACCCGACGGAGTCAGAGCCCTTAAAGGATACTTGATCGTTTTGGATGAGTGGGGGGCGATGTCCACAAAACGCTGGTAGTCCACCCCTTCAAGGAACACGGCGGTATACACTGTAATCTCCTTGCCAGCCTTATCCTTAAGGAGAAATTGAACATGGCTGCCGGAAGTTCCACCACCCCAATTATTGCGCACTCGCATCGGTTTATCCGCATTGTTTGCCAAATGAAGTAAAATCTTGTTTTCATAGGGCAAATAACTGGAGCTTATGTCGAAGTCGGATTGGGCCGTCAACCCATTGTTCATTTCCGTCTGCTAGGCGGCGATCTCATTTCTATAATAATCGGGAGATAATATAGTCGAAACTGTTATTTCATCTACATAATACTGGCCGGAAACTCCATCACCATATAAATCATTTCAGATATAATTCTCCATATCAGGAGGAATATTGGTATACCCGATTGCTGAAGGTAACTTTTGCTCATCCAGACTACAATTTATATCATTATCCACATGATAAATTTCATGCCAAATGATTGATGCCTGATTGTTGATCGTGTAACCTCTATTGATAAAACTGGCGCAAATGCCGATTGTCCCATCAGCCGTTTTTCTCGCAGCAGTTGCGCAGCCAACGGCTATTTCAATTTCATAGTCATTTAGATCAATTCCCAGTTTCTTTGATATTTCAAATATTTCGGGGAGGATTTCGTTGATCTTTTGGGTTATTTCATTGTAATCCGGATTTGGACTGGATAACTGAGGAGAGCCGGGTTGGGCGCCACCTCCACTGCCACCGCCGCCTCCCCCGGTGTAGGGAGGTGGCGTGGGAGGAATATACCCGGGGGGATATGAGCCGGGGGGATATTCGGGAACAGGGGGATCATTTGGAGGAGGTAATGAAGGCGGGGGATTAGGCTCGGGGGCAACTATGATAACCTCTGGTAATGTGATTGAACCTTCACCCCCATATTCTCCGTTTTTTGTCATTGCCCTCACATTTCTCTTAATGCGTCCTGCATTTAAAAGTTGTGACATCTCATCAACGTACTCGTTGAGATCGGCACTGGCATAGAACAATGATTTTTGTTGAACCATTGTTCCATTAGCATACTTTTCTACCGATATGGTGTAATTGGTTGTAACAGTAGAATATACTACTGTGCCACTAAATTTACTGTCCGGGTCTCCGCCATAGAAGGTTTTGTCTATCTTGCTGCTGTTCTTCGTTGCATTCTCTTCCGACGGAATAATGGTCGCGATATAACAACTATAAATACTTGTTCCCAAGTTTTTGACAACGACCAATTTTTGTAGCATGGTAGTGTAGTAGGTATCTCTGAGTTCACCGGATGCAGTATCAACATCACTATAAAAGAGCCCTCATAAGTTGCCTCGGTTATTAAAGGAACATTTACCGCCATTGCGCCGGAGTGGAAAAAAACTTTCGCTTTGTCCCATTCAGGGGCAATATTTCCCGGATGCAATGCGGTTGGTTCACCTTCCATTTCAATGGAAACATACTCTTCAAAATAATTCCGGGCTTCCAGGATCAGAAGAGAACCGGGGTTTTCATACTCATTTAAATTGTAGTCATCTCGTTCACATGAATAAAGCAATAACAATGCGCATGAATAGGATGCGACCAGTAATCTGATGCAATGTTTCATAGTTTTAATTTAAAATTTCGCCTATTGGCATCGACTGTTAAATTAAGAACGACATTTCTATGTCCCAACACAAAATACTGACATGAGGTGCTACGCTACACCGAATTTATAACGATCCAAAGTAAAACATTAATGTAAGGAGAACATAAGCCTTCATCTCAAAGGAACATAAAAAACTAATAAAGCACAATACTCTCAATTGATATTAACGCCAATAGATTATATATATATAATGATGAAGTGATTAGAGTGATAGTTTTTAACGTGATCAAAACGTGAGTTTAAGAATTGTTAACGATCTCCATCGTGTTTGCTAAAGCATGAAAAATCCTGAATTTTAATAAATGTGAACTTTATGCCGTGATTCCATTTGTTCCCTTCGTAAAACAAAAAAGGAGGAAAACCGCTTCGTTTTCCTCCTACCCGAATCACCACCGGAGGGTGGTATGTGGTTTGATCGATCTGATTACATATCCGTAATCAGTTGATACTTCGGCACCAATGCTTTCATAATGGTCCAGCCCAACAGATAGGCGATGGCACAGAAGATAAAGATGATGAAGTATCCCGATTCGATTCCCTCAAAACCGAGGAACTTCATGTTTGTGTTGGCTGCATAGTCGAACAGAACGCCGGAGCTCTTATTGATGAAGAAGGAGCCCACACCGCCAGCCATACCACCGATGCCGGTGATTGTACCTACGGCATGTTTCGGGAACATGTCACTCACGGTGGTGAAGATGTTGGCCGACCAGGACTGGTGTGCAGCAGCGGCGATACCGATAATGATTACCGGCATCCATACAGAGATACTTCCCAATGGTTGTGCCAGGAGAATCAGTAGCGGGAAGAAAGCAAAAAGCAACATTGCCCGCATACGTCCCTGGTAAGGGTCCATCCTTTTCTTGTTCATAAAATAAGCAGGGAAATAACCGGCTGCAAAAACGGAGATCATCGAGATGGCATATACCACGAATACATGTGGTGCACTTTGGGTAGAATCCAGTCCGTAAACAGCGCTTAAGTATGCCGGAATCCAGAAAAGCAGGAACCACCACACTCCATCCGTCAGAAATTTGCCGACAGCAAAAGACCAGGTTTGTTTGTATTTGAATGCCTTTTTGAAGGATACTTTCTTGCCGGCATCTGCGTCAACCTGAGCTCTTCCTTCAATGGCGTCGGTGGCATCGTCCTGGTTAATATAGGCTAGCTCGGCAGCATTGACTCTTTTGTTTTTCTCGGGTTTTTCGTAGATAAACACCCAGAAGCCCATCCATATAAAACCCAGAGCACCGATTACGATAAATGCCATTTCCCAGCCCCATGCCTTGGCAATGAAGGGGATGGTCAGCGGAGCCAGAAGGGCACCTATCTGTGCACCCGAATTGAATAGACTGGTGGCATAAGCCCTGTCTTTCTTCGGAAAATATTCGGCTGTCGCCTTGATGGCAGCAGGGAAGTTTCCTGCTTCCCCGATGGCCAGTACCAGTCGCGCAAAAACGAAAAGGGTGACACTTACAGACACAACCAGTGATACATCACCCACTGTGCCAATCGCTTCGCGTGCACCCAAGAAGCTCAGGGTCCATTTTCCTGCAACGATTCCTGATGTAAGCAGTCCGCAGAAAGCGTGCATGACGGCTCCAAACGACCATACACCGATAGCCCAGAGGAATCCTTTTTTTGTATCCATCCAGTCCACGAACTTGCCTGCGAAGAGCATGGAGACAGCATAGAAAATAGAGAAGAGTCCGGTAATGGTACCGTAGTCACTGTTGGTCCAGTGAAATTCGGGAGCGATAAAGTCGGCCCACGTCAGCGAGAGTACCTGCCGGTCGAGATAGTTGACCGTGGTAGCCATAAACAGCATGACCACAATCGTCCATCGCTGGTTGGTCATCTTTGCATTTCCTTGTTGTAGTTTACTCATGATTTCTTTTCTGATATTTAGTTTATTTGTGTTGAATATTTTTTACAATCGACAGGCTGCTCCGACATAATTCGGTGATCTTCTCCCAGTCCCCATTTTTCATTACCTCTTTGGGGAACAGGTTTGATCCCATGCCTACGGCAGTTACCCCGGCATTGAACCAAGCCGAGAGATTCTCTTCTGTGGGTTCTACGCCACCGGTGACCATGATCTTCGACCAGGGCATGGGGCCCTTGATATTTTTCACGAACGAAGGCCCCCCCACGTTACCCCCCGGAAAGACCTTTACAATCTCGGCCCCCAACTCCTGTGCCAGCCCTATCTCGGAGGTGGTGGCACAACCGGGAGAGTAGGCTATCTGCCTTCGATTGCATATTTTGAATATGTCTGGATTCAACAGTGGCCCTACCACAAAGTTGGCTCCCAACTGAATGTAGAGCGCCGCTGTGGGGGCATCCACGATGGAGCCGATACCCAATATCATCTCAGGACACGCTGAGTCGGCCCACTTCACCAGTTCGGCGAATACCTCGTGGGCAAAATCACCCCGGTTGGTGAACTCGAAGGCGCGGATTCCCCCTTCGTAGCATGCTTTCACCACTTTTTTTGCCACTTCCGCATCGGCATGGTAAAATACCGGCACGATGCCGGTATTTTCCATGGCCTGATATACCTGTAGTCTTGAAAATTTTGCCATAAATAAGTTGTCAGTTTTCGTTTCGGAGGACAGCAATCGGCTTACCGTTGATAACACTCAGCTTTCAGCTCCGGATTCTTATTTCTAACTTTATAATCTTGTTTTCTGAATCGCTCCAATCAGTAAATCCTCATCGTACCACCCTGCCTGATCCGTCACCTTTCATCAGCGTTTCTACTTCCGGCACGGTCACCAGATTGAAATCGCCGTAAACGGTGTGCTTGAGGCAGGAAGCAGCTACGGCAAAGTCGAGCGCTTTCTGGTCATCGCCTTTGTAGGTGAGGAGTCCGTAGATCAGGCCACCCATGAAAGAGTCTCCGCCACCCACTCTGTCCACGATATGAGTGAT
>NZ_DCEN01000055.1:1117-4379 GCF_002316955.1 Proteiniphilum sp. UBA1028 | reverse complement strand
ATATACATGGGTGTGATGCACTACATTACCCTGTTCTTCAATTTCCTGCTTGTAAATGGAGCGGATTCCCTTTTCCACAGTAGCACCACCCAACAGATAAAGAGTCCAGGAGTCGTTCTGCCACATCTGGTATCGCAGGTTTAAAGGCACCCCGATATAATGCTGTTGTAGCGTACCCCGATATACCAGCTGGTCGTTTCGCCGAAAACGGGAAAACAGATAGGTATAGGACAATCCGGTTTCCAGACTTACATTGTTTCCGACCGGAAAGTCGGTTGTCAAACTGATAGTAACCGGAAGATGGTGCATTATCTCAGTAAAATCACCTGGCGTTAACAGATTGTATTTTTCTCCCAGGCCAGCGTCAGCGTCATTGGAAAAACCAATACCAGGAACAGGGTTGTCGTAATAAAACGATTCACTTCCGTCATATTCTCCGGGACTGATATCCGGCAGGCTGTTGCCGCTACCCAAAGCCAATAAGAAAGAATGTAGTCTCGAATCTTTTGTATGGACGGGAAGAGCGGGATAATCTTCCGCAGATAACAACTCTGCAGAATCCCCGTCCGGCTCTGTAACCGTTGATTTTGACGTCTTGTCCTGTTCCACCACTTCAGCCGGTGTGGGTACCTCTTCCAGTGAAGTTTCTGCCCTGAGATGTTCTTTTTCAGTCAGCTCCCCCATACCGGATGAGATCCTGCGGGAAACCACGCTTTCGGATTCTCTCATTTTCTGTCTTTGAAGTGAGCTTTCTTGTGTAAACAACTGCTGTGCCTCGGTCATATCTTTTTTTTGAATGTCAGCCTTACCGACAGGGATGTGGGATTGCAACTCCGTCTTCCGCCCATTATCGGGAATTGGCTGTGGCATTTCAATGACAGGCTCGTCTGTGAAGGGGTTCAGAAAAAGTAGCAATCCAAGCAGTAATATCGCCACACCTGCGGCAGACCAGCCCCAATATGCCGGAAACCGTCTGTTGCGAGAAGGAAGCCTGTCCGACAGGATCTCCCACAATCCTGGATCGACGGCCATCCGGTGTTCCCGCAACTTCTTCCCCACTTCCAGGGAAAACCGATCCAGCCTTTCTATATTGTTATTATCACCTGATTGCATCTTTTCTTCCCATTATTTGTATGTCGTCACATAACTGAATAACTTTTTTTTGCAACAACAGCCTCGCCCTGAAAAAAAAGGATCGTGAAGTACTCTCCTTTATCTGCAGCATTGTGGCAATCTCACGATGGCTATAACCCTCTACCGCATACAAATTAAAAATCGTACGAAAGGTATCGGGAAGTTCACCAATACACTGCATCAACTCCTCTGCTGTGATATCTTTTAAATGGGGTGTATCGTCATCACTCCCTGTTTCAAAATCAATCAAAAGCTCTTTTTCCTTCAGTCTGTTCTTTCTACGTATGTAATCAAGCGAAGTATTGACAAAGATCCTCCTAATCCATCCGCCAAAGGATCCTTTTCCAGAGTATTGTCCTATTTCAGTATAAATCTTCAGGAACCCCTCCTGCAGCACATCTTTCGCATCCTCGGCATCGGAAATATAACGCCTGCAAAGTGCCATCATCGCAGGAGCATACTGATCATACACTTCCTTCCTCGCCCACAATTTACCCTGCTTGCAAGCAAGTATCAAACGGTCTTCCGACATAAAGCTTCCCTGTTTACCCTTAAGACGTTTCAAAACAACGAAACGTTGCAGCAGATGAACAATAATATCCCATTTTCATCAATCATCCGTTATCCGATAATTCAATTAACAGGGAGGGTTCAGGTAAAAGAAAAAGTATGAAACAATGGGGTATAAGGTATGAAACAACGGGGTATTACAAACCAACAACCGGACTCATTACCTGAATCCGGTTGCCATCTTATTTAAGTATGTCCAAAAAACGGACTACTCATTTCCTTTACTATAGTTCGGTGCTTCGCGGGTAATCATGACACCATGCGGATGACTCTCGGTATAACCGGCAGAGGTAATCCGGGTGAATTTGGCATCGTGCAGCTTCTCGATATTTTCAGCACCACAGTACCCCATTCCCGAACGAAGGCCTCCTACCATCTGGTAAATAACCTCCTGCAAGGTGCCTTTAAAGGGAACTCGAGCTTCAATTCCTTCGGGAACGAGTTTTTTGATGTCGTCTTCCACATCCTGAAAGTAACGGTCTTTGGACCCCTGCTGCATCGCTGAAAGTGAACCCATTCCGCGGTATGACTTGAATTTTCGGCCGTTAAAGATGATGGTCTCTCCGGGAGACTCTTCCGTACCTGCAAGCAAGGAACCCATCATCACCGAGGAAGCTCCTGCAGCAAGTGCTTTTACAATGTCTCCCGAGTAACGCAAGCCGCCATCGGCAATCAAAGGAATACCGGTACCCTTTAGGGCCATGGCTACATCATAAATAGCCGATAATTGAGGAACCCCTACCCCGGCAATAACACGAGTTGTACAAATGGATCCCGGTCCGATGCCCACTTTCACACCATCGGCACCGGCATCGGCCAGAAAGCGGGCTGCATCGCCTGTAGCCACATTTCCAACGACTACATCAATATGGGGAAAGTTCTCTTTCACCATCTTCAGCATATCTGCCACACCTTGCGAATGGCCATGAGCCGTGTCTATAACAATCGCATCCACGCCTGCTTCAACCAAAGCAGTAGCACGCTCAATGGAATCGTGCGTGACACCTATTCCGGCAGCCACACGCAGACGACCCTGTTCATCCTTGCAGGCAAAGGGTTTATCTTTCGCTTTCGTGATATCTTTGTAGGTGATCAAACCCACCAGCTTATAATTGGAGTCAACCACGGGCAGCTTTTCAATCTTATGCTGCTGCAGAATTTCGGCTGCATCCTCCAGGTTGGCCGACTGACGGGTAGTGACCAGGTTATCCTTCGTCATCACCTCTTTAATGGTTTTATTCATCGATTTCTCAAATCGAAGATCGCGGTTGGTCACGATACCGACCAATGTATTATCTTCCTTGACAACCGGTATACCGCCAATTTTGAATTCCGACATCATGGCCAGAGCGTCGGCCACAGTTTTTTCGGGCGTGATGCTAATGGGGTTCAGGATCATGCCGTTTTCGGCACGTTTTACGGCGCGCACCTGTCTGGCTTGTTCCTCAATACTCATATTTTTGTGGATCACACCAATACCTCCCTCACGGGCAATGGCAATGGCCAGTGTTGTCTCTGTTACCGTATCCATAGCGGCAGAGACCATCGGAACATTGAG
>NZ_DCEN01000055.1:0-931 GCF_002316955.1 Proteiniphilum sp. UBA1028 | reverse complement strand
GAATAAGCCGGAACTAACAGAAGGTCGTCGAATGTTAACCCTTCCATAACAATTTTGTCTGCAATAAATGACATAAGTATAACCCTTTATTTTTTATTGCGTGCAAAAGTACATATTTTTTGGCGATATTGCATTGAAATGAATGTTAATTTTGTTATTTTGAGCAGCATAACAGCACACGGGCTGTGAACGTGTCTTTTTCAATTGATAAAAACTTTCTATGATTCATTGTTGCCCGGTTATTTTCTTTGTGGGTTCAAATCTCCTATCTTTGGCCTATGATTCATCACATTAAATGATTTAGCATTATGTCAGTATTAGTTGGAAAAAGAGCCCCGGTATTTTGGGCTCCTGCCGTAATCAACGGCTCAGAAATAGTAGAAAAATTCTCACTGGATGATTATCTGGGGAAGAAATATGTGGTATTCTTTTTTTATCCCGCAGACTTCACGTTTGTTTGTCCCACGGAACTTCATGCTTTTCAGCAGAAGCTGAAGGAGTTTGAAGAAAGAGACACAGTAGTGGTGGCTGCTTCAACCGACTCGGCCGTATCGCACTGGAAGTGGTTGCAAACGCCTAAAAACGATGGCGGCATTCGGGGAGTTACCTACCCCATCGTGGCCGACCATTCGTTGACCATCTCCATGGCATACGATGTGCTGGCAGGAGAGTATACCACGGATGACTCAGGCAACCTCCTGTTTGAAGGTACCCCGGAAGCGTATCGCGGATTGTTCCTGATTGACAAGGAAGGCATTGTACGCCACCAGGTGGTCAACGACATGCCGCTGGGACGGAGTGTCGACGAAGTGCTGCGGGTAATCGATGCATTGCAGTTCACCGAAGAGCATGGCGAAGTATGTCCTGCCGACTGGCACAAAGGTGACAAGGGACTTTCCGCAACGCAGCAAGGAATTGCCGATTACTTGTC
>NZ_DCEN01000036.1:11409-11950 GCF_002316955.1 Proteiniphilum sp. UBA1028 | reverse complement strand
AAAATTACTGACATGACAAATTCAGTAGAATTCAAAGGAAATGATAAATTGTTATTTGGCATCATTCTCGGCGTCCTGGCGTTTTGGCTGTTTGCACAAACGACATTGAACATCAATGTGGATATGGCGAAAGATCTCAACATGGATGTATCTGTGATGAACATTGCAGTATCTGTCACAGCCTTGTTTTCAGGTATTTTTATCGTTGTATTCGGAGGATTGGCCGATAAGATCGGACGAGTGAAAATGATTCGTATCGGTTTTTATTTTAGTATCGTCGGCTCTCTGATGGTCGGTTTTACCCCGGCAGGGGGTGCCGCTGACCCGGTTTTAATTCTTGGCCGTATTTTTCAGGGACTTTCTGCTGCCGCCATTATGCCTGCAAGTTTGGCACTGGTAAAAGCTTATTGGGAAGGTAAGGAACGTCAGCGGGCCATTTCATTATGGTCTATGGGATCATGGGGTGGTTCGGGTTTTGCTGCACTCTTTGGCGGATTGATGATCAATGTAGGGTGGCGATGGATTTTCTTTGCCGCTGCTG
>NZ_DCEN01000036.1:857-11137 GCF_002316955.1 Proteiniphilum sp. UBA1028 | reverse complement strand
ATATTGGTGACCAAAGGAGTACAATTAGGCTTTACCAGCGTTGCAGGTATTGTTTTAATTGCAGCCACTCTTCTCTTTTCAATCTTATTCTTCTATATCGAAAAAGGGAAAAAAGGGGCTTTTATAGATTTTAAGTTGTTTCATAACATGACTTTTACGGGTGCCACCATTTCTAACTTCCTGCTCAACGGTACTGCCGGAATGTTGATCGTGTCACTCATGCTTTTACAGGTTGGCGGTAACCTTTCTGCACAAGATGCCGGAATGCTCACATTAGGATATGCCATTGCCATTGTCTTGTTCATCCGTACAGGTGAAAAGCTGCTGCAGCGATTTGGAGCACGGAAGCCCATGATCTGGGGGGCGCTCATTGTGGGGCTGGCTATCATCCTTCTTATGTTTACCAATGTCATGACCGGCACCTATAAAATACTTGCCATCATCGCATACACATTGTTTGGATTAGGCCTGGCATTTTACGCAACGCCATCCACTGATGCAGCATTATCTAACTTGCCGGAGGACCAGGCCGGAGCCGGTTCAGGTATTTACAAAATGGCATCTTCACTGGGTGCTGCGCTTGGGGTTGCTATCTCTGCGGGTGTTTTTGCCGCATTCAATATAGGCGACCATATTCACTGGCTAGAAGGTGTATTGACTTTTGTAGGACGTCAGGACAATGTAGTAGTACGCCAGGCGGCTACTATTGGTTTGAGTGTAAACCTCCTGATGATTGTTATGGCTATCCTTAGCATTATGATCACCATTCCGAAATTATCAAAAAGACCAAAGACGGATTCGATATAAAACCAAACCATTTATTACTTTTTTAAAATTAATAAAATGAACACAAAGCTGTTGGACGCATTAAAAAACTCACTAGATGAGATAAAATCATGGCAGGAAACAATGCACAAGAGTCCGGAACTGTCCATGCAAGAGGAAAATACAGCCAGGTATATTGCTGATGTGGTAAAATCGTTTGGCGGGTATGAACTGGTAGAAGGCGTTGGAAAATACGGTATTGTAGCGTCGCTAAAGGTAGGTGATAGCGATAAAGTCATTGGCATTCGTGCCGATTTTGATGGGCTGCCCATTCAGGAAGATAATAATTTACCCTACAAAAGTACCAAAGAAGGACTATCCCATCTTTGTGGGCACGATGGGCATACGACTATGGCTCTCGGAGCCGCTAAATATCTTGCCGAAACCAAGAACTTTAATGGAACCGTACGTTTTTTCTTTCAACCGGGTGAGGAAACCATGCAGGGAAGCCCCGCGATGATCGCCGACGGATTGTTTGAACGTTTCCCCGTAGATGCGATTTACGCCATGCATAATATTCCCGGGTTGGAGTTTGGAAAATTCTATTTCCGTGAAGGAGAAACCATGTCTGCCGTCGATAACTGGGAAATTGAACTTACCGGGAAAGGCTCTCACGGCTCTATGCCGGAATTGGGGATTGACCCGCTAGTATGTGGTGCGTCACTGGTTATGGCGTTGCAAACTATTGTCAGTCGTAATGTGTCTCCCTGGAAACAGACCGTGGTAAATGTAGGCTCTTTCCAATCGGGAAATGCAGGTAACGTAGTGCCACAAAAGGCTTTGCTTAAATTAAGTATCAGAAATATGGATAATGAAGTGCGTAAGTTTGTGCTTGATAGAATTCGCAATATAACCAAATCACAAGCCGAAGCATTTAATTGCCAATATGAAATCAGGGAAGGTGTTCCCGGAACGGTGTTGGTGAACACGCCCGAGAACACGAAGTGGGCTGCCGATGTAACGGCCGGAACTTTTGGAGAAGATAGTGTTGTCAGAAATGCAGATGCACTGATGAGTAGTGAAGATTTTGCTTTTATGCTCGAAAAATGTCCGGGAAACTACGTAATGGCAGGGAATGGTGAAGGTTACATGGTACACCATCCACAATATGTATTTAATCAGGATCTCTTACCGCTTGGTGCAGCTTATTGGGTATCATTGGTAGAAGCTTATTTGAATTAATACCTTTTGCATGGATGGTTTGACGATGCTGCTGTATGTTTTATCGCACTCATCAGCGTTGCTGGTGAAGTTGCAAACATAAAATCATTTGATTTATAGTACTTTACTTATGGATAGGTACCCGGGTTGGTCGGCATAGATAAAGAGCAGCGAGCCTCCTTTGATGGTGTTAATAATGGGTTTTGTCAATTCCCTGGGTAACGCCGGACATCCAAAGCTACGACCTAACCGTCCACTGGACCGGATGACCTCTTCGCTGCAATAATCAGCCCCGTGAATAACAATGGCACGGGATCTTGCCTGGTCGTTGATACCCTCTTCCAAACCATCCAGGAGCAGAGAATACCCGTTTCCTCCCTGATAGGTGTCGGCGGTCCGGTAAAAACCCAACGAGCTCTGATGAGACCCATTCCTGTTGGAGAAAGAGGTGGCGTATTTTTCCCCGCTGTTTTGCCCGTGAGCCACGTACGTAACAAAAAGTATTTTCTTTTTCTCCAGATCCAGTACGTACATTCTCTTTTCGGACGAAGGAAGATTGAAGTCGATTACTGTCAGCAGGGGGTTATTCTGTTTGTTTAACTTTTTATAACCGGTGTAAGCTGCCTTGAAGGCGTCAAAATGTACCAACCCCTCCAGTTCCATCTGTTCATAAAGCAGCTCGCAACCGGATGTGGAGAAATTGACTTCAGTGATGTCATTTCTGTTTTCCTTTGTTCCTACAGGGAAAACAAGGGCAGAAAAAACAAAAAATACAATTGAGATGAGAAAGATGCGCATAATATAGTTTGGAAAAAGTATCGCCAAAGATACAATTTTTCCTGAATATGATTGTTAATCGATCACAATGACGATTGTTTGACCGATTGCGCCCCAGTCGTATACAAATTTCGCATGCGACGATGCATTTCTGACACACATATGAGACCGGGGGGTTGTTCCCAGCGAGGAGCTGTACTCAATGATTTTTTCATTCGGATACTGCACCGGTACACCGTGAACGTAGGCCCCATTCGTAAAGCGGGAAGCGTAAGGTGCGTAACCCGCAATCACGCTAGTGCCATCTTTCACATAATACATCTTTTCTTTCTTTTCCTGTATGGCAAAAAAACCAGTGGGTGTCTCATGGGCGTGCGGCGGTTTATGGAGTCCCGTGGTTGCCGGGTTCATACTTAATATATGCCATTCATCGCCACTTTTTTCTAAGGTGGCAATATTCTGGTTAGTGACGTCTACTGCAATCACCTTATTAAACCGAATGCTGTCTCCCCACGAAATAAGATAACGTTTCGGCAATAAATATTCTCCTTCCAGAGATACACCGGCAATCCGGATCATCTCCGTGGTGTCGCTGCCCAAAACTTTTACTAACCAACCGTCGCGGCCATATCGTACCAGCGTGGTGTCACCATGGGTGCTGAAAAGTGGCACCGACTGATATCGTTCAACACCGTATTGGTCCGATACCCGGCCGTAATCGTTTCTCACAAAATCTTCAATTGTGGGTGCTTCTCTGTTTAAATTCCTGTAATTGCTTAAAACTCCCCAGTTGCCTCCTTCGGCTACCGCATTTTCAAGATGAGCAATCCCCGCCTTTATTTTTCCCCATTGAAAGTGCCGGACCGTATCCTGATAGGGATATTGGTCATCCAACGTGTACTGTGTGTATTGCAGCGCTTTCTTCAGGGAGATGTCATCTTCGGTCAGCACCCTCCTCTCTTCCGGCAAAGCGATGGTGGAGACTTCCTTTACGGCCGTTGTATCCACACTGTTGCTGTCAGCCCCTCTGCCGGGATTACATCCGGTTTGAAAAAATGTGACCATGGAAATGAAAAGAGTAAACAAGTGCCTTGTGTTCATCGAGTGCAATATTATTGACTTTATACGGATTACTTTGTCTAGATTGTTTTATGTAGGCTAGAACGTGATTTTTGCGAAGAATGTTCACCAGAAGCGTACTAGAAGGTTGTATTGTCGTGGTATTTTTTTTCTGCTAATTTTTTTACTACTTTTGTTTGGAAGGCAGATCTGTAGCTTTTCCGGAAGCTGTGCCACGAAACAGGTTGTCATTCGAGCGAAACGAGTTGCGAAACTCGTTTTGTACGGAACGTGGCGAAGCAGGATTCCTTCGTGTAAATTAAGTGTATGAGAAAAGAAAAAATAGGATTACGTATCCTGCTACTGGTGGCGGGCATATTTATTATTTCGCATGGAGTAGCATTGTCTATCCGTTCAGATTTGGGGACCAGTCCCATCTCATCAATTCCTTACGTGTTTAACCTGATCCTTCCAAAGATTACGGTGGGAACATTTGCTATCCTGATGAACTCGACACTGGTGTTGATTCAGGTCATTATCCTCAAAGGCAAGCTTGGTACAGCTCAACTATTGCAAATTCCATTGCTGGTGTTGTTCGGAATTTTTATTGACCTGAACCTGTACCTCACTCAACCACTGGTTCCTGATCATTACATCTGGCAATTGCTGACAATTATTCTCAGTTGTTTTGTCATGGCATTTGGTATTTTTCTGGAACTGAAAGCCGATGTGGGCTATCTGCCGGGTGAGGGGCTCACCCTGGTTATCTCCGAGACGTTCCAAAAAAACTTTGGAAAAATCAAAGTTGCCATCGACTCTACAATCGTTGCCACTGCTGTGATCTGCGTACTGTTGTTTCATGGAAGGCTTGAAGGTGTTCGTGAGGGTACCGTAATCGCCGCAATTTTCGTGGGAGCTATCGTACAGTTATATCGGAAAAGAATCTCCTTTGTAGACAGGCTCCTGGCAACTTCGAAGTCAATGGAATTTGTGGCAGAACCTTACATGACAACCGATAATTTTGTGATCACCATTTCACGGCAGTATGGTAGTGGAGGCCATGCAGTGGGTGAGCGTATTGCCCGAAAACTGGGTGTTGCCTTTTATGACAGTAAGTTGATTGATTTGACTGCAGTAGCAAGCGGCTTTACACCTGAGTATGTGGAGAAACATGAACAGAAGCTGCCGAATGGACTGTTGTATAAGCTTTACAATCAGAACTACGCTTATGTGAATGAGGCTACTCCGCCCAACGACAAGCTGTTTATGGTACAAACCCGGGTGATTCGTGATATTGCGGCCAGTGAATCCTGCGTGATTGTGGGACGCGCCGCCAACTTTATACTGAAAGGACACAAAAACTGTTTCAATGTCTTTGTCCACGCCGACCAGGAGTTTCGAAAGAAGCGCGTTGTACATGATTACATGCTAAAACCGGAAGATGCAGAGAAGGTAATGGAGAGAAAAGACAAAGAGAGAAGCAGTTACAACCGGCACTATACAGGGAGAGAATGGGATGATCTCAATGTGTACGATATGACCGTGGAAACCTCTCTTTTTGGAGTTGAAGGTACAGCTGATATGATTATCAAAGCGGCTAAGGTGCGTTTTTCGGGAAGAAGTGGCGAAGAGGAGTGCTGAATTTTTTCTCTTTTTTACTCTCTGTGCAGAACTATTTATTTATCGGACTGTTATATACAGAGCTAATAATCACAGCTGATATTTATATTCGTTCTTAATAGACAGATAAATGATCCAAAACAATTTACCTGCAATTTTTCGTGACTTTAATCCATTAGAAGATAAGATGTTGTCAGTCATTGACAACGAAGGACATGTGGTGAGCAAACAATATATGCCTGAGTTGGATGATGAAACAGTTATAGATGCTTATAAACAGATGCTTTATGAGCGGACAGCCGACGAAATGGCCATTTCCTACCAACGTCAGGGACGCATGTTTACGTATACGCCCAATCTGGGTCAGGAAGCGATCCATATCGCAGCCGGGATGAACATAAGGAGAGAGGACTGGCTGGTACCTGCTTTCCGAGAAATGGGTACGTTGCTGGCCAAAGGGGTGACGATGAAAGAGATGTTTCTGTTTTACCTGGGGAACGAACATGGGGGCAGTTTTCAAAATGCCCATCATACGCTGCCCATTGCCATCTCAATTGGAACGCAGCTCCACCATGCCACCGGCATCGCCTATTCTGTGAAATACCAAAAGAAAGACGAGACCGTCTTCACTTTCATTGGCGATGGAGGTACCTCGGAAGGCGATTTCAGTGAGGCATTGAACTTTGCCGGTGTATGGCAGGTGCCGGTGGTCTTCACTATTCAAAATAACCAATATGCCATCTCTGTACCGGTAAAATCACAGACAAAATCAATTAATCTGGCCGTAAAATCGGTCGCCTTCGGCATCCCTGGCATCAAAGTGGACGGCAACGATTTCTTTGCCATGTATCTTGCTTACAAAATAGCAGCAGCATATACCCTTTCGGGAAAAGGACCGGTGCTGATCGAAGCTTTTACATACCGTTTGGGAGCGCACACCACCTCCGATGATCCGACCAAGTACCGAAAAAAGGAAGAGGAAATAGAGTGGGGGCTGACCGACCCGCTAATCAGGCTGAGGCACTTCATGGAGAAAAAAGGAATATGGAATATTGATCCGGAGAAGCTAACGGAAGAGTACAAGCAGCAGATCAATCAACAGTTTCTGGACGCCGAGCAAAACAAGAGCTATCCCCATGAAGATGTGTTTAAATTTATGTTTTCCGATATGCCGGACGAACTGAAGAGACAGAAAACAGAGTACGAACAATTCTTACGTTGGAAGGAGAACCGGAAATGAGTGTGATGACCATGGTAAAAGCGATTAATAACGCTTTGGATATCAAATTAAACGAAGACGAGGGCGTTGTTGTCTATGGTGAAGATGTGGGCGTGGAGGGGGGAGTTTTTCGCGTGACCGAAGGCCTGCAGAGGAAATATGGGGTGGAGCGGGTGTTCGATTCGCCGCTGGCGGAGTCGGGCATCGTGGGTACCGCTTTGGGAATGGCTGTCTCTGGACTCAGGCCCATAGTGGAGTTGCAGTTCGAAGGTTTTACCTACCCAGCCTTTAACCAGATTGCGTCAAATGTGTCTCGGATGCAGAATCGTTCGCGCGGTAAGTTTTCCGTCCCCATGGTGATTCGTTTTCCGTACGGTGGAGGCATCAACGCATTGGAACATCACTCCGACAGTCCGGAGGCGCTTTATGCCCACATCCCGGGACTGAAAGTGGTGGTGCCTTCAACGCCCTATGACGCAAAGGGACTGCTGATATCGGCCATAGAAAGCAACGATCCGGTGGTCTTTATGGAACCCAAGCGTATTTACCGTGCCATAAAACAGGAGGTACCCGACGAAAAGTACAGCCTCCCTCTGGGCAAAGCCAAAGTGATTCAGGACGGATCCGATGTGACGGTCGTAGCTTTCGGCGCACTGATCCGGGAGTGCCAGAAAGCCATTGCCATGGCCGAAGAGGCCGGCATCTCAGTGGAGCTGGTTGACCTTCGTACCATCTATCCCATCGACAGGGAGACCATCCGCAATTCGGTACGGAAAACAGGTCGGATGGTCGTGGTAGCCGAGGCACATGAGTCGTTTAGCGTGGGGTCGGAGTTGATTGCCATCACCAACGAAGAGGCTTTTCTCTATCTTGAAGCGCCTCCCCGCAGGGTGATGGGCTTTGATACCATCGTCCCTCTGGCACAGGGAGAAAAATATTTTATTATCTCACCAGAGCGTATTTTTTACGAAATTGAGAAAACATTCAATTTTTAAATAATCCGTATGAAACGAGCATGAGAATTGTTCACGCATAAAAGCTATTCTTGTACAAGAATAGGGTGATGATGAGTCTTATACACCTTAAAGAGTAAAAATCAAGTGATTGTATGAAATATACATTTAATTTCCCCGATTTAGGCGAGGGGCTGGAAGAAGGCACCATCCTGGAATGGTATGTCACGCAAGGGCAACAGGTGAACGAGGGTGACCCGCTTGTACAGATGGAAACCGACAAGGTGGTGGCCGATATCCCTTCCCCCAGAAAGGGTGTTGTTTCTCTGTTATACGGCAACACGGGAGATGTGATTAAAGTGGGGGCACCTCTCGTGGACATTGAGACAGAAGAGGCCGGTGTACCGCGGGAGAACGATCACGAGGAAACAATAAAAGAAAAAGTGGCTGTGGAGCCTGTCTACGAAACGGAGGAAGATGCCGGTGCGGTGGTCGGCACCATGGAAGTGGCCGGAAAGGACTCTGTACTGCCGGTAAGCAATGAAGCTATACGAAGCAAAACTTTATCCGAACAGCAACGAAAGGCATTGGCCACACCGGTGGCAAGGGCCATGGCCAAAGAGATGGGCATCGATATCAACAAGGTGCCGGGCAGTGGCCCTTCCGGTAGGGTAAAAAGTGAAGATATCCTTCATTATAATGCCAATTCTCAAAAGGCCGGAACAACGCAAGCCGCTCCTGCAGTTCCTACGGATGATGTGACCTACCTCCCGTTGACGCAAATCAGGAAGGCGATTGCCCGAAACATGCTGCATGCCAAACATAATGCGGCACATATGTCGGTTTTCGAAGAGGTGGAGATATCGGGACTGATGGCCGTGAGGTCGAAATACAAACAAAAATTTGCCGAAAAGGGTGTGAAACTGACCTACCTGCCCTTTATCGTGAAAGCAGTGGCTATGGCATTGAAGAAACATCCGCAGCTTAATTCACAAATAGATTTGGAAAACAACCGGATGGTCATTCGCAACCGCTGCCACATAGGTATTGCGGTAGATGCACCCGACGGGTTGGTGGTGCCGGTTATCCGGGATGCCGACCGACTCTCTATTTTCAATATTGCCCGGCTGCTTGGAGAGCTGGCCGATAAAGCAAGGAAACGAAAACTGACGCTCGACGAGATGAAGGAAGGCTCCTTTTCGATCACCAGCTTTGGGTCCATTGGTGGAATATTTGCCACGCCAGTACTCAACTACCCTCAGGCAGGCATCCTGGGTGTTGGAAGAATATTGCAAACTCCCATCGTGAGAGACAATGAAATTGTGATCGGACACATCATGCCGCTCTCGCTCTCCGTGGATCATCGCATCGTGGATGGCGGCGAAACAACCCGCTTCATATCCGATGTGATGGAATATCTCACCGATCCGCTTTTATTTTTAATGGAGGATTAGGTTTATTTGGAAACGTGCATGCGCTGAAAGAGAAAATATTTTGTAAATTTGTTTATAAATATTCTAAGATCGATACAAATATTTTCTCATGAATAAAATATATCTGTTTGTTTTCTTCGTTGCCTTCCTGTGTAGCATTACACAGATGTCCTGCCAAACCATACCAGACAACGTGGATCAACCCGGTGAAACCGGGAAATTACCTGAAAAAAAGAGACTCTCTCAGGCGGATATTCAAAGGCTTATTTCGAATGGATGGGTCCGGTACAGCGACTTTGGCGCCAAAGGCGATGGAAAAACGGACGATATAGAAGCCATAGCTGCAACGCATGCATTTGCTAATCAGCACAACCTGAAAGTCAAAGCAGACGACGGGGTCACTTATTACATTGGAGGCAAAAAACACACTGTCAGTATACAGACCGATACCGAATTCGGAAAGGCTACCTTTATCTTTGACGATACAAGCGTGGAAGACCGGAATGCCCACGTTTTCTCAATCAATTCTACGAATCAGTCATTCAAGCCCGCCAATATTACTTCTTTGAAAAGAAACCAGAGTCGATTGGATATTTCACTGCCGGGCATCTGTCTCGTGACGGTAACAGATTCCAACGTAAAACGTTATATCCGGTATGGAGCCAATCAAAACAACGGTTCCTCGCAGACGGATGTATTTGTTGTCGATAAAAACGGTAATGTGGATAGCAACACCCCCATAATCTGGGATTTTGATCGGATCACGGGAATTACGGCTCTCCCGGTCGATGAGACAGTACTGACTGTTTCTGGAGGAAAATTCACCACCATTGCAAACAGGGAGAATTCCAAATATAGTTACTATGCCCGGGGGATTGCGATCAGACGCTCCAACGTTGTTGTTGACGGACTCGAACACCGTATCACCGGCGAAGGAGACCACGGCGCGCCGTATAATGGTTTTATCAGCATCAGCAACTGCATGAACGTGACAGTCAGAAATACCATTCTGACAGGTCACAAAGTATACCGTACAATTGGATCGGCAGGGACCATGGTCTCAATGGGTACCTATGATATAAACATCAATAGGGCTCTTAACATTACCTTCGAGAACTGTAGCCAGACGAATGATATCAACAATCCGGAATATTGGGGAATCATGGGATCCAACTACTGCAAGAATGTCGTATACGATCATTGTATCTTTTCAAGATTTGATGCCCATATGGG
>NZ_DCEN01000036.1:0-724 GCF_002316955.1 Proteiniphilum sp. UBA1028 | reverse complement strand
TCAAGATTTGATGCCCATATGGGTGTGGCCAATGCTACCATCCGAAATTCAACGCTGGGGCATCAGGGGATAAATGCCATTGGCAGCGGAACTTTTGTCGTGGAGAATTCCACCATTCGCGGTACAAACCTGATCAATCTTCGTTCCGATTACGGTAGCACCTGGGAAGGTGAATTCATCATCCGCAATTGCACCTTTGTACCCCGTAGTGTGAAATCGGGCAGCGTGAACCTGATTGGCGGATCCAATTCAGGTCAGCATGATTTTGGGTATACCTGCTATATGCCGGAACGAATTACGATTGAAAACCTTAAAATTATGGATTCCGGTCATCCGGAAGGATATAAGGGCCCGGCAATTTTTGCAAATTTCAATAAGCAAATGGTTGATGATACCTATGTGGAAACGTATCCGCTTGTCAAGACAAAAGAAGTCATTCTCCATAATGTAACCACACAGAGTTCCTTGCCCTTAAGGGTCAGTGATAATTCCTATATGTTCAACGATGTGACTGTAATTCGATAACCAGACTTAATACAAGATGATGACAATCAGGCTAGCCAGCTCCTGGAAAAGTTCATCCGATGTCCGGCACTTTTAAAACACATTTGTGCGTTCCATCTCAGTTTATTTTAATCAGGAGGAAATACCCCTGCGGATGCTTCCCCCTTCAACAAAAAAACTATTAAATTAATTATTTCCTGTACTTGCAGCATGCCGGCAG
>NZ_DCEN01000065.1:24093-43666 GCF_002316955.1 Proteiniphilum sp. UBA1028 | reverse complement strand
GAGGTTTATCACAAAGGTGATTTCTCCCTCTTTTTATTCGGATATCTATCTGAGAACATATCCCAAAATTCATTTCTCAGATAGATATCCGAATAAAAAGAGGGTGAAATCACATTGTGATACACCCTCATGTTGAGCGCAGAAAAGTCTAATGAAATAGAAAATAAATTGTTTTAATCACATGAAAAGAATGATCGAATTAATTTGTATAGCACTGCTTATGATAAGCTGTGGAAATCAAAGAGAAAAAAAAACAGTCGAACTGAATGATGGCTTCTCACTCGTACAGTTCGCAGATACACCGGAAATAATCGTTCCGCCTGCTCATTTGGAACTGAACCCGTTTTACAAGAAATATATGAATGTGAATGGAATTCATGTGATCAGTTCAGGGAGAGTCCCTGACTCCTGCTTTTATGCAGCTTATATAACCGTGAAAGCGTTGACCGATATGTTGCCTGCAGTTGTGCTTGAGTCTTTGACAAGCCGCGATACACGTATCGGCATTATGGCACGCTACGAAGGAACTACGGATATTCCTGAACATGCACATCTTGTGAATGACACGTCACTCAACTGGGATGTGCGTGCGCGCGGACTTGGGGGAAACCTTCATCTACCTCTGACCACTTGTGCAGAAGAGAATATTCTGGGCTATCAGATTGATAAGTATCACGCCGAAGATATTCTGATCCATGAATTTGCGCATACCATTCATAGCGTCGGTATTTCACCTGTTGATCCAGGCTTTAACAAACGTTTGCAGGCATCGTTAGACAATGCGCTCGCAAGAGGGCGGTGGGTGAATACCTACGCTGCTACGAACATCGCGGAATATTGGGCTGAGGGGGTTCAGAGCTGGTTTAATATTAATGCGGAAGTAAATGCCGACGGTGGTGATGGTAAACATAACAAGGTGAATACCAGAAAAGAATTGAAAAAATATGATCCGGGATTATTTGAAATCATCTCAGCGTATTTTCCGGAAACGGACGAGCCTATCAGTCGCCATACGACAATAAGTCTTTATCAATGCGAAATATAAAACTAAAAATAAATCAAAATGACATTATGAAACGAGCAATAATCACTGTTTTAATTTTATCGGTTTTTGCCCTATTTTTATCATATGCACAATCTCCGTGGGAAAGAATAGCTGAAAAACCGCCAACACTGTTTATGGAGCAGGGGGAATCTGAATTCACAACTCAATCATTCAGGCTTACACTGGTAGATGCTGCTCAGGTAGTCAAGCGGCTGTCGCCTCTTTCGGACACCTCCTTCGACTATACACCGGGCGACCGGATCAATCAGAGAGATCGAGACGGGCTCTATCATCTGGGAGATATTAACATCACAATAAAAAAAGAGGGAGAAAAAGGTTGGAGACGTTATTCCTCAGCTGAAAAACGAAAACCTGTTAAAAAGTTACCGGTAAACTACAACACAATTGCCGCTGCAGACCTTTCCGCCACTCTGCCTGACGGTATTCCTGTCCGTGTAACAAGGTATTGGGAGACAGAAGCGGGAAGTCTGATATTGCGTTTTCAAATTACAAATATCTCGTCGGATTCGATAGAAATAGGATCGCTGGGAATACCAATGATATTTAATAATATTCTGGAAGGTAAAAACCTGAATGAGGCGCATCGCGATAATGTGTTCTTCGATCCCTATATCGGGATGGATGCGGGTTATCTTCAGGTAAACCGTCTCCACGGAAAAGGGGGAAGTTTGTTGGTATTGCCCCATCAAAATGCGGCTTTTGAAGCCTATAATCCGTTGAATGATGATCCTACGCCGAAAGGGGTTGTCTTCGAGGGATTCCATGAATGGCTGATTCACAGCAAAGCAAATGCAGAAACGGAGTGGAAAGGGGTGGATCCCTGGAATGAACCTACGTCGACTTTACTTGCCCCCGGTAAGATGAAAAATTTCTCACTTAAATTTGTACTCGCTCCCTCTATCCGGGAGATTGAAGATAAACTAATGCAGGAGGAAAGACCTGTTGCTATGGGGTTTCCGGGATATGTACTCCCTATGAACGAGACAGGAAAGTTGTTCGTTCGATATTCTCAAAAAATTGATCAGATAGCTGTTTATCCTGAAAATGCACTGACAATCACCTATAAGGGAGAAACGCCCAATGGATGGTCGAAATATGAAATTAAGGGAAATAAATGGGGAAGAGCAAGGCTTTCCATAAAATATAAAGATAACACTTTGCAAACGATCAGTTACAAGGTAATTAAGTCTCAAGAGCAAGTTGTAGATGATTTAGGAAACTTTCTGACTACAACCCAGTGGTATGAAAATAGCAAAGATCCGTTTGGTCGTTCCCCTTCGGTAATGAATTACGACTATGAAAAGAAAGAGATCCTTACTCAGGAGCGCCGCTCCTGGTTTGTAGGACTGAGTGATGAGGCCGGTGCGGGAAGCTGGCTGGCTGCAGTAATGAAACAGTTGGTACAACCGGATAAGAATGAAGTAAAGAAGATTAAAAGATTTTTGAATGAAACGTTGTGGGGTGGCATACAACATGCTGCTGATTCTACTAAATATGGGGTGCGGAAAAGCCTTTTCTATTATGAGCCGGAGATGATGCCGGCGGGAACCTATAGTGACTCCATACGATTCAGGGGATGGGAGGCCTGGTCAATAAAAAATGCCGAAGACCTGGGCAGATCGTACAATTATCCACATGTTGCTGCTGCACATTGGGTGATGTATCATCTTGGAAGAAATCGCGGGTACGACGATATAGATTGGAAAAGTAGTCTCGAAAATGCCTATCACACAGCTATCGCGATGATAAAGTTTGCTCCCTGGTATGCACAGTTTGGACAAATGGAGGGGTCTGTTTTTCTCTATATCTTACTTGACCTGCAGCTCGAAGGATTCACAGATATGGCTTCTAATCTGGAAACGGAGATGAAAAAGAGAGCGGATCATTGGAATTCGCTGGAGTATCCTTTCGGGAGTGAAATGCCGTGGGATTCAACCGGACAGGAGGAGGTGTATATGTGGACCTCGTATTTCGGATACAAGGATAAAGCAGATGTTACGCTAAATGCCATTCTTGCCTATATGCCCACATTACCGCACTGGGGATATAACGGAAGCGCACGCAGGTACTGGGATTTCGTCTATGGAGGGAAAATGGCCAGGATTGAGCGTCAGCTGCACCATTACGGTTCAGGATTAAATTCGATTCCTGTGCTGTCTGCATATCGGGATAACCCGGATGATTTCTATCTCCTGCGCGTGGGACATGCAGGATCCATGGGGCCTTTAGCCAACATCACGCAAGATGGATTTGCCCCGGCTGCATTCCATTCCTATCCTTCAACTCTTGAAATAGACGGCTATGCAGGCGATTATGGCAGCGGCTTTTACGGATATGCGGTAAACTCTTCTACCTATGTTTATCATCATCCGGAATTTGGATGGATTGCTTTCAGTGGCAATATTATAGAAGAAGATGACTGGATCAAAACAGAAATAACCACTGCCGGAAAAAACAGGATTTTTATTGCTCCCGAATTGTTGAAAATTAAAACCGTCTCAGGACAGATAAATCAGGTGAATTATAACCCGGTAGCCAGAGAAGTTAGAATTGTATTTGAAGGCGATGCACAATTTGACATAACCGTTCCCGGGAATCATAAAATTCTGACTTCCGTAGAGAATACAAAAAATGAAAAAGGCTACTATGAGATGAAATCGAAAAAAGGGAAAGATTCAATATTCTGCTTTAAGATTGAAGAGAACAAGTAATGTGATTTCGAAAGGATTACACTTTTAAGAAGCATAAATGAGTGGCCCGAACAACAATATTAATCCGGGCCACTCATTCGTTTATGACTGTCAACCTTAGATTATTTTGCTGTCACGCTGAGGGTATAACTGTACCGGTATTCTTTCTCTGAAAATCGGTACTCATCCAGTGGCTTGGCTCCCCATGAGTTGAGACCGGCCACACCGCGCTGAAACAGATCTACACATAGTATGGTCTCGTTACGTGGTATCACGTCCGACCAATGTTGTTGTTTTTTGGTCATACCTGGATCAAGATCTTCCGGTCGGTAGTTGGTGGCACTTACCGAGAGGGGTTGCGCACCTTCTATGCGTATTCCTCTGCCATTTTCGTTGGTAAGGGTGAGCCATCGAACAGCGGTTTTGTTGCCCGTCTCCTGTGGACGGTAATAGGGATAAGCTTGTTCTTCCACAAGACCTTCCCAGATACCCATAAATGTGTCGGCATTGCGATCGATATAATTTTCCCGGGGACCACGTCCATACCAATTGAAATGATTGTATTGTTTTGGCAGAACCATCAGCATCCCAAAGCGCATCATTTCCGGTAGTTCATCGCTTTGTGCCTGATAATGAAGGTCGGTCGTAAGACTCCCGTCGTTATGGACGGTATAGAGGATATCTACAAAGGCCTCAACTCCTCTAAGCTTTGCCCGATAGGCAAACGAAATGCCAAGATCACTCTCTTCTTTGCCCCGATAGGTGTAAATAATATTATGTCCGGCAGCATCCCAGAGT
Source organism: Proteiniphilum sp. UBA1028 (assembly GCF_002316955.1). Classification (NCBI taxonomy): domain Bacteria; kingdom Pseudomonadati; phylum Bacteroidota; class Bacteroidia; order Bacteroidales; family Dysgonomonadaceae; genus Proteiniphilum; species Proteiniphilum sp. UBA1028. The sequence continues at coordinate 39,112 of NZ_DCEN01000065.1, read as the reverse complement.
CGAAGATTATAATGTTCCCGGGAGCCGAAGTCATTATCTACGGGAGCTCTCCAGAAGTTCAGCCGTGGCAGCTCTCTGAACAGATTGCGCCCGTCAGTTTTTAGACTGATAAGAGCCCGGCCATCTTTCAGTGAAAAAATGAACTCCGTATTGCCGGAAGTAATGGTTGCCATTTCGTCCTTTATCGATATCTCAAGAGAACCTTCTTGTTTTTTGGAAACAAAATAGTTGTTGTCTGCAAACGCAAATTCCTCTCTTGCTACTTCAAAACCTGGCTCGATAAACTCATTCCCCTGCTTGTCATAAGCGAACAGCTGCAGATAGTATTCCACTCCATTTTCGGCTTTTAAAGCAGGCAAATTTAGTTTGATGTCTTTGCGTGTGTTTGCTGGTGCTTCCACATTGAAATCACCTTCGTGCACAACTTCACCGTTTCTTAGCAATACCCATTTGTAGGTATGTGAGTTCTTGGTTAAATCTTTGAATTTAAAATCATTTATCACCGAAATCACTCCTTTACTCAGATCTTTTGCTTCAAAAAGAATGTTCTGGTACACTTTTTTCACGATATAGGTGTGGGGCATATAGTTCTGGTCGGGGGTGATGATCCCGTCCATGCAGAAGTTGCCGTCGTTGGGAAGATTATATCCGTTGAGGTCACCACCATAAGCCCAGTAAAATCGTCCTTGTTCGTCATGTGACGGATATCCATGATTGTACCATTCCCAAATGAATCCACCCTGCATATTTTTACTGCTACGCATCAGATCCCAGTACTCTTGAAAATTCCCCATGCTGTTGCCCATGGCATGGGCATATTCACACATGATGTATGGCCGTCCAAGATCGATTGCTGCATCCCGCTTCATGCTCTCCCAGGAAGGGTACATGGGACAAATAATATCCGAATTGCGATCTCGCTGATGTGCCTGTTCGTATTGGACGGGACGACTTGGATCGCGTTCTTTCGCCCAATCGTACATGTCGAAGAATGCCTTCCCATTGCCCGACTCGTTGCCTAACGACCAAACAATCACCGAGGGGTGATTTTTGTCTCTTTCCACGAGTCGTGTGACCCGGTCCATGTGCTGTGCGTGCCACTCGGGGAAATTGGATACATTGTCAGGACCATAACCCAGTCCGTGCGATTCAAGGTTTGTCTCATCGACAAGATAAATACCATATTGATCGCAAAGTTGATACCACAGCGGTGCCTGTGGATAGTGTGATGTGCGGACCGCATTGATGTTAAGTTCTTTCATCAGTTGCAGGTTGCGCATCATCACCTCTTTATTTACAACCTGACCCTCGTTCATATTAAACTCATGCAGATTGACACCTTTCAGGTATACCTTCTGTCCGTTCACCAATAGTTGCCCATTTTTAATCTCTACTTTTCGAAATCCAATCCTGGCAGAGGTCGATTCGATTAGATTTCCCTTCTCATCCTTTAGTGTTAGTAAAAGTGTATATAAATTAGGTGTTTCAGCTGTCCATTTTGCTGGATCGGTCACTCTGCCCGCAATTGAGAGCTCTTCTGTTTGTGCAGCACCCAGGTTTACTCCCTTCGACCGACGTAAGACAGACTTTCCATTCTTGTCCAGAATAACCAGTTCCAGCTTTCTGTGCTGATTTTGGTCGGCATAGTTTTTTAACAACACTTCAATACTGAACAAGCCATCTTTGTAGTTTTTATCGAGGTCGGGGTGGACAAAAAAGTCCTGAATGCGGGTATTACTGGTACTATACAGGTAAACATTCCGGTTTATGCCTCCCAGACGCCACATGTCCTGATCTTCCAGATAGGATCCGTCACTAAACTTATAAACCTGGCAAGCCAGCAGGTTTTCTCCCAAACGGACGTAAGGTGTGATGTCGAACTCTGCCGGACTCTTTGCATTTTTGTTGATTCCTACCTGTTTGCCGTTTACGTAGACGTACATGAAATTTGTACCTCCTTCAAAATGAAGAAAAATACGCCTGCCATCCCATTTTTGGGGAACCGTAAATGTGTGACGATAAGATCCCACCGGTGAATTGTCGCGATTGATATGGGGAGGACGAGCCGAAAATCCAAAACCGTTATTTACATACATGGGCGTCCCATACCCATTAAATTCCCAGTTCCCGGGCACAGGCATTAGATCCCAGTTGCTGTCATCATAGTTCTCATTGTAAAACTCTGAAGGAACATCTGCCACTTTGGGTACCCAATGGAATTTCCAATTTCCGTTAAGAGACTGGTAATAGGGTGAGCGTTCATATGCGTTGTCAATGGCTGATTTTTCATCGGCATATGGAATTGACGTAGCTCTTGTTTTTTCCATATTTACGGCAAATATCTCCGGATTCTCCCATTCAGGGACCCTTTTCTGACCATAAATTAACGTTGAGCTTGCCAACATTGTAAAAAATAAACAAAGAAAAGATTTCATGTACATAATTTTTTGGGAGTGACATTAAGTTTGAATTAAACAATAACTTCGATGCAAATATACGAAAATAAAAAATAAGCGGAATGAATGAGTGTATAATAAACTATTATTCTCGCAAAATGGTGCTTTTACATGAAAACCATCGCTATACGCTGCATATTTACCGATAGTACCAAGAGGAAACGTATTTCATCCATTTATCTTTTCATTTATCATAATATTTCGTACTTTTATAGGCAAAATGCCTTATAATATAGATGAAAGCTATAATTTAATATTTCATATCAGAAACAATAATGTCGAGTTTTTCAAAAAGGGACAGGAAGCCAAAAAAAAAGTCATCCGGACAAAGAGGTCTTATCCTGATCACAGGAATTATCATAGGAATTGTATTTGTTGCCACGCTGTATCAGACGTCTGTTTATTTCTCCACCAACAAATCGTGCATGATGTGTCATGTGCATCCGCATGCGGAGGAGAGTTGGAAACTGTCCACTCATGTGAACAATGGAAGCGGAGTAATGGTGAACTGCGTAGATTGTCATCTTCCACCTAGTGACAATACGTTGGAACATTATTCTGCTAAACTAGCGCTCGGAGTGCGCGATGTGTGGGGATACCTGACAAAGGATACTGCCGATATTGACTGGGATAAAAAATCGGAACTGGAAAATGCAGTGAAGTACATTCCCAACAAATCTTGTGTGAAATGCCACCAGAACCTCTTTCCCCAAGGGGTTACCGACGATGGAATTACTGCGCACCTCTATTATGAGGAGAATGCCGAAAATCTTGATCTGCAATGTATCAGCTGCCACCTCGATGTAGGGCATTATAATCCCAATTATGCCCACGGACAAATGGTGGGTATTCCGGGGATGTCCGGCTCCTATGCGGTGGATACCAGCCTTTACTTTAAGGAAGCTACTCCGGTTAATACATTTACCGACTACCGCGAACAAATTCCCGGAACGGCAGTATCTTTTCTGATGAGGGCGATTGAGGGGGGGACCTTCACAATGGGAAGCCCGGAGAAAGAACCTTTCCGGAAGCCGGACGAATCGCCCCGGCACGAAGTTTTCGTGAGCCCTTTCTTTATGGCCGAAGTGGAAACAACCTGGGACCAGTACTGGGCATTTTATTCGGAAACAATGAGTGAAGGTCGAACTCCTCCAGAAACGGTTTACGAGAACAATCTGGCTGCCATGGGAGTGGATGCTATCTCAGGTCCTACTCCTCCATTTGGCTATCCCGATCAGGGATGGGGGCAGGGCGACAGGCCGGCCATCACGATGACCCATTATGCAGCGGAGATATATTGTCAGTGGCTATCGGCGAAAACAGGGAAGAAATACCGTCTGCCAACGGAGGCGGAGTGGGAATATGCTGCCCGGGGAGGTACACAGACAGCCTACTTTTTTGCAGGAAGTCCCAGGGAATTCTCCGAGCATGGTTTTATGAGAAATATATTCAAACCAAAAACTGACAGCATCAGTGCGTATGTGGTGTACAACAAGAACAGCGACGGTCGCACGCAACCGCCCTCGGTCGTTTTGCCAAATCCATTTGGGTTAAAGAACATGTTGGGCAATGTGATGGAGTATACGGCCGACAAGTATGATCCGGAGGCATATGTCAAACGTTCCGGCATTACCCGTGATCCTTTGGTTACGCAAGGCGAAGAGTGGGTGGTCCGCGGAGGAAATTATAATTTTGATGCTGCCGATGTGCGGAGTGCAAGCCGTGCCCATACTCAGCATGATGCATGGTTAAAGACCGATCCGCAACAACCAAAGAGCATCTGGTGGTATTCTGATATAAAAGGTGTCGGATTCCGGGTAGTTTGCGAGCCGGATACATCGATTATCGCCGATAAATAAAAAGACACAGGATGCAAGAGACTGAAGTTAGAAAGTAGACGCACGCAACTGAACATAGACAACTGAACATAGACAACTGAAAATGAAAAGCAAAGAGTTGCCAACCAAATAATAATCTAAAACAATAATCTAAACAATCAATTGAGATGAAGAAAGAAAACAACGTAACCCGAAGATCATTCCTGAAGACTTCCGCCGTAGCAGGGGCAGTCGGAGTTATCGGAACAGGTTCTGCAGGACTGTTGACCTCCTGTAGCGGATCAGAAAAAGGAAAAGGTGCCAACGTCCCTCTGAAAGAGGCGGGTAGCTATTATATCCCCGAACTTTCTGATCTGGCAGCCGACGGCAAAGAAATCAAAGCAGGTGTGGTAGGTTGTGGCGGTCGTGGATCGGGTGCCGCCATGAACTTCCTGAACGCGGCCAACGGCGTGACCATTGTGGCGTTGGGCGACGTATTTCAGGACAGAGTGGACGGGCTTGCTGGAAAACTGAAATCGGAAAAAAATATCGATATTCCTGCCGATAAACGTTTTGTGGGCTTGGATGCCTACAAACAGGTAATAGACAGCGGTATCGATGTGCTCATCGATGCTACGCCTCCCTTTTTCCGCCCCGAACATTTCAAGTATGCCGTGGAAAAGAATACACACTGCTTTCTGGAAAAACCTATCTGCGTGGATGCGGCAGGATACCGTACCATCGTGGCTGCCGCCAAACAGGCGCAAGCCAAAAATCTGAGTGTTGTCACAGGAACACAGCGTCACCATCAACGTAGTTACGTGGAGTCTTTCAAACAGATCATGAACGGTGCCATTGGCGAAATCACAGGTGGCGTGGTATACTGGAATCAGAGCATGTTGTGGTATCGTGACCGCCAGCCGCAGTGGAACGACTTTGAATATATGGTGCGCGACTGGGTGAACTGGAAATGGCTCTCGGGCGATCACATCGTGGAACAGCATGTGCATAACATTGACGTGTTTACCTGGTTTACCGGCTTGCGCCCTGTGAGTGCCGTCGGGTTTGGTTCCCGGCAGCGTCGCGTAACCGGCGACCAGTACGATAACTTCAGCATTGATTTCACCATGGAGAATGGTATTCACTTGCACAGTATGTGTCGTCAGATCGACGGATGTTCGAACAACGTGAGCGAGTTTATACAGGGAACGAAAGGATCATGGTCGAGCAACGGCGGACATGTTATTAAAGATCTTGCCGGCAACGTGATCTGGCAATATGATGGCGAGGCGGAGAAAGCCAGCTATCAGCAAACCGATCCCTACACGCTGGAACATGTGAACCTGATCAACTGTATCCGAAGCAACAAACCCATTGAGCAGGCTTCCGAAACGGCCGTGTCTAACCTGGCTGCAATCATGGGACGCGAATCGGCCTACACCGGCCAACAGACGACCTGGGATGCAATAACCGCATCGCCATTGGATTATACGCCGGTCGACCTGAATGTCGGTAAGATGGATATGTCCGGATTTACGGTGCCTGTACCCGGAAGTGCCAAAAAATAACAACGTCATGACAATCGACAGGAGAAAATTTATTAAAACGACCATTGCCGGTACTGCTGCCTTAGCAATTGGAGGATGTAATTCTGTTGCTTCCGCTGGTTCGAAAAACGACAAAACTTCCGGCAGTGCAAAATTGAATATCTCTTTTCAGGAAGGTACCGCTCCTGGTACCACCCTGAAGGAGAAGTTCGATTTTATGGAAGCACACGGAGTGGTTGGCTTTGAGCCACATGGTAAACATCTGATTAGCAGGAAGCAGGAGTTCAAAGATGCCCTCAGAGGGCGAAACATCAAAGTGAGCGCCATTTGTGCGGGTTTTGACGGATTTATTCTTTCCACTGATCCTGAAATTCGCAAAAAATGCCGTGACACGATGGCCGAATTGATCATCGCCGCAGGAGAATTCGGTTCCACCGGGGTAATCATCGTACCTGCCTTCAACAACCAGGTGCCCGCGATGCCGCACACGCAGCAGACACGTGATTTCCTCTGTGAACAGTTCGACGAGATGGGCACTTTTGCTCAGCAACATGCTACCACAGTCATTCTGGAACCGCTAAACCGGAAAGAAGCATTCTACCTCCGCCAGGTAGGTGATGCGGCATCCATCTGCCGTGATATAAACAATGCAGGTGTGAAATGTATGGGTGATTTCTGGCATATGACCTGGGAAGAGAACTCCGATATGGGTGCGTTTATATCTGCAGGAGATCACCTTCAACATGTGCATGTGGCCAGTCGCAAGCGTCGCAGTATGCCTGGCGAAGATGGTGAAGCCGATAATTACATGAACGGCTTCAAGGGACTCAAGATGCTGGAATACGACAAGTATGTCAGCTTTGAATGTGGCTGTCAGGGTGAACGTGAAGTAGTGGTGCCAGCAGCACTTGAGTTACTTCGCAGGCAATGGGTAGAAGCCTGATTGTTTTAGAATCCTGCATAATAAAACATTGTAGAATGGGCGGAGGATGGATTTCTTTCGCTCATTTTGTAATTCATTAAGTCAAACCGAAACGCATAACCGCCGGATGGATAAACTGATACATTTCCTATCCTCCTATAAAACCAGTATTGTGCTGATGCTAATCTACGCAACCGGCCTGGCAACAGCAACATTTGTGGAGAAGAAGATGAGCACGGAGGCAGCTAAAATGCTGATTTATTACTCTCCACTATTTATTTTGCTGCAGTTCCTGCTGGTAATCAATTTTCTCCTGATACTGGTCAGGTACAACTATATCAAACGAAAAAAATGGGTAATGATTGTCCTCCATGTCGCTCTGATTGTCATTCTTGGAGGAGCATTGACTACTTTCCTGTTTGGAAAGGAGGGGCAGGTACATATCCGTGAAGGGGAGAAGATAGACCAAATGGTGATGCACACCTCGCGAGGGATCAAAACAGAAACATTGCCTTTCGTTCTGGAACTTACCGATTTCAGGTTAAACCGGTATCCCGGATCGCAGAGCCCATCCTCTTACGAGAGTGACCTGCTTGTACACATAAACGGGAAAGTAGTTGAGGAAAAGGTGTATATGAACAATGTCCTGGACGTGGAAGGGTATCGTTTCTTTCAGGCATCTTACGATCAGGATGAGGCGGGAACCATTCTTTCGGTGAACAGAGATGTGGCTGGGCGAACGATCACCTATGCCGGTTATTCTTTGTTGTTGGCCGGCTTCCTGCTCATGTTTTTTATGCCTGATTCCCGCTTCAGAAAACTGGCAAGACAGCTCAGTGAGGCAAGAGAGAATGTTCAGAAAATGGTTGTCGCGGCTGTGTTGTTGAGTACACCGTTTTTGACCTTTGGAGAGACCGTCTCCAATAGGTCAATAAAGGCAGTAGATTCATTGATGCCCAATCTCGTTGAGCAGTTGAACGCTTTGACAATGTCCGGCAAATCCGTCTCGAAAGGAATACAGCAGATCGCGATACCCGCAGATCACGCTGCCCGGTTTGGCATGCTGCCCGTGCAGTTTCGCGGTCGGGTAATGCCCATGAACACTTTTTCTTCCGAAATATTGCGAAAGATCTATCAGGAGAAGACAATTGGCTCCCTCACATCCGATCAATTTCTACTTAGCCTGCTCTCTCTCCCTCAAATCTGGATGCAGGTTCCTTTCATTGCTCTTCCGAATGATCAGATAAGTCTGCAGTATAATCTTCCAAAAGGTTATGCTTCCTATTCTCATTTTTTTGATCCGCACGGAAACTATCGTTTGCTGCCTTCTTTGCAGCAGATTTACCATCAGCCTGTGGGCAGACGAACCACGGTCGAAAAGGATCTTATCAAACTAGACGAGCGGGTAAATATCGTCTATCAACTGTTCAATCTCGGCATGCCGGGTATCTTCCCGAACGCAAACGATCCGTCCCACAAATGGTACGCTCCGGTGGATGATCTCTCTCTGTTCCCGGTGAAGGATTCGCTTTTTATTTCCGGTATTTTCGACCGCTATCTTTCGGAAGTGCAATCGGCGTTCCAGAGGGGCAACTGGAGCAAGCCTGATATGTTGCTGGATGAGATCGGCCAATATCAACGGGAAAACGACAAAGCATCCCTGATTCATTCCGGGAAGTTGGAAGCCGAACTTCGTTATAATCAAATGAATATTTTCGGTCGTTGCAAAACGGGTTATTTTATTTTCGGTGTAATCCTTTTAGGGCTGGCTTTTATGCAGCTGCTTCGGAGGCAAAAGTGGATTCGCAATGGGGTGGGGATATTTGTTGTTTTTATTGTAGCCCTGTTTCTTTACCATACAACAGGTATGGTAATGCGCTGGTATATTTCAGGTTATGCGCCATGGAGCAACTCGTACGAAACCATGGTCTATGTGGCATGGGCCACGTTGCTGGCTGGACTTATCTTTGGCAGGAAAAGTTCCCTTACACTGGCTCTGGCTTCGCTTTTTGGGGGAGTGATCCTTTTTGTTTCCGGCCTCAATTGGATGGATCCGCAGATCAATACACTGGTGCCTGTACTAAAATCGCCCTGGCTTATGTTTCACGTGGCGGTGATTGTGGCGGCCTATGGTTTTTTTGGCATAAGCTTTTTGCTGGGAATAACCAATCTGTTTATCATGATTGTGTCCAAAAAGAATGCGCCGGTATCTTTCCGTATCAGGGAGTTGAGTATCATCAACAGTCTGTCGCTTTTGATTGGGCTTGCGCTGATGACGGTTGGAACATTCCTTGGTGCCGTCTGGGCCAACGAATCGTGGGGTAGATATTGGGGTTGGGATCCCAAGGAGACATGGGCACTGATTACGATAGTTGTGTATTCCATTGTCACCCATCTGCATCTTGTGAAAAAATGGTATAACGATTGGAGCTTTAATCTGTTGTCGGTATTTGCCTTCACTTCCGTCTTGATGACCTTTCTCGGAGTAAATTACTTCCTGAGCGGAATGCATTCTTATGGTCAAACCGAAAATGTCTCTTCCGTTTTTTTGTATATTGCTGTCGCATTTGCGGCAATCGGCATACTGGGAGTTGCTGCTTACAGGAGATGGAGTCAGACTTCGGGATACGACAATACGCTTTAAGAACAGGTTCCCATAATTTGAACAATCTCCGAAACTCTGAATTTCCGAAATATCGAAGCCCCACCGTACGAACCTCGAAACATAGAAACGTTGGAACATGAAAAAATCAAAAATTTACTAACTTCGTAACTTGCAAACTTCACAACGTCTAAAAATCAAATTAAAAATGATACACTGGGGATTTATCGGTTGTGGTTCTGTCACCGAAAGGAAAAGCGGACCGGCCTTCAGCATAGCGGAGGGCTCCGATGTGGTTGCTGTCATGCGGCGTGACGTGGATAAGGCAAAAGATTATGCCGGACGGCATGGTATCGGAAAATGGTACGACAATGCAGGGGATCTGATTCGCGACCCGCTGGTGAATGCGGTCTATGTGGCAACACCTCCCGGCTCCCATGCAGAATATGCCATTGCCGCAATGAGGGCCGGCAAGCCGGTATACATCGAAAAGCCCATGGCTGCATCTTACAAGGAGTGTCTTGAGATAATCCGCGTGTCCGAAGAAACGGGGATTGCATGCTTTGTGGCCTACTACCGTCGTACCTTGCCCTATTTCCGGAGGGTGAAGGAGTTGATAGACGATGGCATGTTGGGTAAAATATCTACCGTCCAAATAAGGTTTGCCATCCCTCCCTATGTGGCAGATTATGACAGGGACAACCTGCCCTGGCGGGTAAAAAAAGAGATTGCCGGGGCCGGATACTTTTACGATCTGGCTTCGCATCAGCTCGATCTACTTGATTATTTATTTGGCCCGGTTGTCGCTGTGCAGGGTTTTGTACAAAATACCGCACGCCTGTACGAGGTGGAAGATACAGTTACTGCCGCGTTTCAGTTTCAGTCGGGAGTACTGGGTAGCGGAAGTTGGAGCTTTATCGCCCCTGAGGGTAGTCGTACCGACCGGATCGACTTTGTGGGCACAAAAGGAAAGCTTTCCTGTTCCACGTTCGATTTCTCACCCATTGTGTTTGAAACTGAAACAGGAATGCAGGAGTTCGCGGAAGAGAATCCCGACAATATCCAGCTTTACCTGATTCAAAGCATCGTGGATTACTTAAACGGTAAAGGAGATTTGCCCGTCAGCACAGCCAGATCGGCTATCCGGACCAATTGGGTGATGGATAAGATTCTGGGATATAATTTATAAGCGGTATTTATTTTTGATCTTTTCGCTTTGCATGTCTCCATATCTGCCACGAATTCACCAGATTCTGCCACAATACATATGTACCCGGTCCGAGGGTGGCGAGGGGATTTAGGTAGGTCTGTGTAAGCCAGATAGCGAGAACTGTGTTTTTTTGCCCCAATCCTTGTCCTCCGGCAACGGTTCTTCCAAATCTGGCTCCGATCCTGCGCCCAAAAAGGAATTGAAACAGGCAAATTGCCAGCGATGCAGCTGCAATGAGTAGCTCTAATGTATAGTCTCCATCGTCTTGCAAACGTACATACTGGGTCACGTTGCCAATAACTACGGTAAGTGCAGCAGCCCACAAGTAGAATGAGATGATTTGGGCCGATTGTATCTTTCTGTGTACTGCAGGGGCTGTCTTCAGTAGAATGAACGAAAGCAGGAACGGCACAATGAGAATGGGCATCACCTGCACCAGAATATGCCAGAATGATGAGGCTAAAGATATCTGCTCACCGCTTTCCCCTATCAGCGAAAGAAACACTGGTGCGATGAATGCTACGGAAAGATTGCTGATAATGGAGAAGGCAGCCGTAACAGAGATGCTTCCACCGAGAATACCGGCCACAACCGGTGCCGAGGTAGCCGTAGCGGTCAATACGCAGATCATTGACGCCTGGGCCAGGACTTCATTGAACTGTCGCAGGATAAGGTACACCAAAGCACTTCCTATATATTGTATGGCAAGCAAGATGTAATGGAACTTTGTCAGCTTTATGTCGCTCCAGCTCACCCGGCAATAGGTGATGAATAGCATGAGCGAGAGAAGGTACGGGATGACCGGCGAGAAGACGGCAAGTTGCTTGTGAAAGGTGATCCCCAGGATCATTGCGACGGGGAGCAGGTATTTCTCTAAATACTTTTGCATGTTAGTTGTAATAATTCCCCGGAGTTGTGGATGTGTCGGATTTACGCTGCAAATCTTTGAAGCGAATGTCCCGCATCCACTGTTTGCGGTCGAACACGAAATCAGTAATAAATTGTTCTATCTCGGGCAGAAACTCCCTCATGGGATAGTCCGACACTTCGTGTCCGACATCTTCCATGATATAGAAAGTATAAGGATAGCGTTCTTCCCTGAACCTTTTTGCAAGTGACCTGGAGCCGAACATACCCACGTTGAACAGCCGGGTACTGTTGAAGGGCACAAGCTTGTCGGCGCTGCCATGGAAGAACAGGGTGGGAGCAGGGCGTTGCGTGTAGGAGGGTGCCCCTTCTGTGCTGAAGATGCCTCCGGCAAAGGAGATTACACCGGCGTATCGAAAATCTTCCGGAAGCACATCGGCCGCGGGATAATTATCGCGCTCCATATAGTCTGCCTGCAATACGGTGATGGCGCCCGCACTCGATCCGCTGAGAATAAAGAGGGAGGGGTCTATGTCCAGTTCTCCGGCATTTTTCAGCAGGTAGTTGGTAGCCGTATACAAATCGGAAACCGCCATTTCAATAGATCGTTGCAGAGGTTTGTAATTCATTATGCCCGGTGCATCTTTTCCCTTCATGCCCAGCCGGTAATCAACGGAGACCACGGTAAACCCTTTGTTGGCAAAATAGTGAAAATAGGGGAGGTAAGACCCGGAATCGCGTTTTCCCTCTTTGAATCCGCCACCAAATACAAATATTAGACACGGTTGGGGTAAAATGGTGGCTGAATCGGTTTTGTATATGTCGAGCTTCAACGCTACTCCTTCAATTTCTGTAAATATACGGGTCTCTTTCTGTAATGTGTGTGCCGGGAGTGTGAGAGACAATAGCAGCACCGGAAATATTACAAGAACCGTTTTTCGTAACATAGCCTACTGTTTAATAAAATCGGATACCAGTTTCAGCACTTCCTCTTTTGCACGGTCGTAATCATCGTTGCAGACCACAACGTCGAACCGGGGGGCAAAGCTCATTTCATATTCTGCTTTTGCAAGCCGGTTCTCAATCACTTGCGGTGTGTCGGTACCCCTTTTTTCGAGCCGCTCGCGCAATACTTCCACCGAGGGAGGCATCACGAAGATGCTCAGCGCCTGCTCGCCGTAAATATTTTTGATGTTTAATCCACCGATGCAATCCACATCGAAGACTACATTTTTTCCCTCTCCGAGTATGCGGTCTACTTCACTTTTCAGCGTGCCATAAAACTTGTCGGTGTAGACTTCCTCATATTCAAGAAATTCATTGTTGGCAATGCGTTCGCGAAATTCACCGGGTTTGAGAAAATAATATTCCACCCCGTTCTTCTCTTCGCCACGGGGCAGCCGACTCGTAGCCGAAATTGAAAACCGGAGATTCAATCCCTGTTCCAGCAAATACCTGACGAGCGTGGACTTTCCCGCACCGGAAGGAGCTGAAAATATAATCAGTTTAGCCATTGTCGCTACAATATATTTAAAATTTGCTCTTTTATCTGTTCCAGCTCATCCTTCATTTGCACAACAATGCGTTGCATACCAGATTGATTTGATTTTGAGCCGAGTGTGTTGATTTCGCGCCCTATCTCCTGGGCTATAAAACCTAGCTTTTTCCCCTGTGATCGGGTGTCTCCGAGTGTTTCGGTAAAGTAATCCAGATGATGCGAGAGCCGGGTCTTCTCCTCGTTTACGTCCAGCTTCTCAATATAATAAATCATCTCCTGCTCGAAACGATTCTTATCATATTCAACACCTTCCAGATTATTTAACCCTTCGTAGATCCGGCTTTTGATTTTTTCCATGCGCTCGGCTTCAAAAGGCTCCACCTCTGTCAGTAAAGAGCGAATTTGTTGAGTTTTCTCCGTCAGCACCTTTGTCAGCATCTCTCCCTCCTGCGTGCGGAAGGCAATCACTTCGTCCACCGCTTGGTCAATCGCTTTTTCAATGGTTCCCCATTCCTCTTCGTTCAACTCTTCTGTATCCTGTTTCATCACATCCGGAAGGCGCAACAATAATGAAAGCCATTCCTGAGGCTGAGGAATACTCATTTCGGCAGCCAGTTCCGTAAGTTCCCGGTAATACTGACCCACTACATGATGATCAATCTTTGAAGAAACATCTTTGGAAATCACTTCCACGTTCAAAGAGAGGTCCACTTTACCGCGCTCCAGTCGGTGTGCCAGAGTATTTCGCAACGCAATCTCCTTCTCGCGATAGATTGCGGGGAGGCGGGTGAACAAGTCAAATTGCTTGCTATTCAGAGATTTAACCTCAATTGTGATTTTTTTATTGGGGAGTTCGGCTACCGCTTTTCCGTATCCCGTCATTGATAGTGCCATCTTTTTTGTTTTGCACAAAGGTAGTTTTTTTGGCTGAAGTTTCCATATTTTAGCGGTGAAACTTCAGCCGGGGGGGAATCTGCGTGAATTGTGGCGATCAGGCATTTTCCTTATGCAGTGCCTCACGCTCTGTCTCCTTCAACAGTCGTGCAGCCTTATCCTGTACGTCGGCCATAAAGAGCAGGCGTCGACTTTCAACCAGGTTGGAAATCAGCAGGAAGATACACGCTGCCGTGGCCAGATACTGAATGGATCCTGGAACAATTACCTCGAGAGTGATAATGGTGCCCAGGAGCAGCCGCACTTCGGTCGGTCCGAAAATACCCGAGTCGATGGAGTACTGTCCCCCTATCTTATACCGTAATTGGGCAGTAATCATTTCCCATCCGTAAAGCACTACGAACATGAATCCTGCATATTTCCAAATACCCGGAGCATAAATGGTAAATCCCAGTCCGATGAGGATGGTACCTATCCAGTCCACCGTGACATCGAGGGAGAAGCCGTACCATTTACGAGGTTTATTCCGGTAATAAGCCAGGCGCCCATCAAGCGAGTCTCCTATCCAGTTGATGATGAACCCGGGCAGTGACATCAGAAGCCAGTATCGGCTCAGATAAGCCCCCAGCACAAAGCTGGATGCCACCATCAGGTTGCCAAAAAAGCCGATGGCTGTAAGTCCGTCGGAACTTATCCACGCCGGTACTTTCTGTACCAGATAAGCAATGGTTTTCTGTTCCCACTCGCGAAGGATGTTGGTTCTCTGCCGATCAGTGGCGATGAGCCTGAGCGATTTCGCCATGTTTCTTTTGTTATTTCTTTTCATCACCGGGTTCTTTTTCGTTATACGTCTTACATGGCAAAAGTAAGGATTAAATTTTCATGTTACAAATTTGTTACAATAAAAAACAGCTGTTAAAAAATATTCATCGAAGAAACAGATCCATATAGCCATCATAATGTTGAACATATTTCAAAAAAGAAGCCGCCCGGAAAGAGGCGGCTTTTCATAAGGATTTGAGATTACTTATCTCATTTTTCGGCATTCTCATCTTCGGTGGGTACAATCAGTTTGTACCCCTTTCCGTGGATGTTGATGATCTCAATGTTGGGCTCCGGTTTTAATAGCTTGCGTAGTTTAGTGATATAGACATCCATGCTGCGTGCATTGAAGTAAGTGTCTTCTTCCCATATCTGCTTCAGTGC
>NZ_DCEN01000065.1:0-23883 GCF_002316955.1 Proteiniphilum sp. UBA1028 | reverse complement strand
TGTACATCGCCAATGATCAGAATCTGTTTTTGTGTATCGAAGGTCATCGTACCAAAATTATACACTTGCTGTTCTTTGCTCTTTTTGCCTTTTACACGGCGAATGATGGCTTCAATACGCAACACCAGCTCCTCCATGCTGAAAGGTTTGGTGATGTAGTCGTCGGCTCCGGCTTTGAAACCTTCCAGTACATCTTCTTTCATATTCTTGGCAGTAAGGAAAATCACAGGGATCTCCGTGTTGATGGTTCTTATCTCTTTCACAAGGGTTACACCGTCTTTCTTGGGCATCATGACGTCGACAATGCACAAGTCATATTTTGTCTTTACAAATCCTTTGAAACCGGCTTCTCCATCGGGAAACAGATCGGTATCAAATCCTTTTGCCTGGAGATATTCTCTCAGCAACATGCCAAGATTCTCATCATCTTCGCATAAAAAAATTTTCAGTTTCTCTTCCATATCATTTTTCTGTTATTACGGGTAAACTAATTATAAATTTTGTTCCTTTACCTAATTCACTTTCAGCACGAATGGTGCCGTTTACATCAGTTACAATTTTTTTTACGTATGCCAGCCCCAATCCGAAGCCTTTCACATCATGACGGTTACCGGTATGAACACGGTAAAACCGTTCAAATACTTTCTTTGCATCCTCCTTTTTCATGCCGATGCCATTATCCTCAATTGAAATGATGATCTTATTCCCTTCGTTTTTGGTACGTATCATCAATTCGGGAGGGATCTCCTTCTTACGGTATTTTAAGGCATTGTCGAGAATGTTGAAAAGGACATTGGTGAAGTGCATCTCATCTACCTTTATTGTCGAATGCTCTGCTTGCAGATCCACATCGAGGGTACCTCCCAGCTTTTCAACCTTGAGCACATGTGTGTTGGCCACGTTCACTACCAGGTCGTTTACGTCCATCTCTTTCATCTTCAGGGTTGTCCTCTGTTTGTCGAAGAGCGACATCTGCAACACTTTTTCCACCTGGAAACTCAATCGTTTGGTCTCGTCATGAATCACGCCGGTGACATGTTTAAATACCTCGGGCGATTTCAGGATGGACTCATCCTTGAGCATCTGAGAAGCGAGCGAGATAGTCGAGACAGGTGTCTTGAGCTCGTGCGTCATATTGTTGATAAAATCATTCTTCATTTCAGACAAACGCTTTTGCCTGAATAGCGATGCCACCGTAAATATAAACGTTATCAGCAGGATAAACGTGAATATAAGAGATGGTATGAAAAAGGAAAGTTCGCTGTACACATAGTTTCTTTTTGTCGGGAAATAAACCCTCAGCCTGTTTAACTTTGCCGGCGGATCATTTGGAAACAGAATCTGGGTGTATACCGCATCCCGATATCTTGTGGAGAAACCGGGCGATGAGTATACCACCTTATTGTTGAAATCCACAATCTGAAAGCTGAACGGTTCGTTCAGTCCGTTGTAAGACAGTTCGTAACGTATGTACTGATCCACCTTGTTGAAATCGATACGTTCCTCTATCGGCTCGTTGCTTGCCCGATTTAGAATTTTAAAAATTACTTCATCGAGCAACGACCGTTCGTGCAGGTATCTTTTCGACAATGACTGCTGCATATCGTACTGCGTTTTGGAAATAGTACTAGCGCCCGGGTTGGGCGATAAAAATATCTGTTCACGCTGTTCCTGTGGACGGGTGGATTGCTGTGTGATATCCAACGCAATTCTTGTTTCACTTCCATCGGGTTTCGTAATGGTGGCAGTGGTTTGTTCCCTTGTGATGTGTTGTGTACCTTGCGGCTGATTGTACTGCGAATACCTGTTCTCCGACTCAATCATGTCCTGTTCCAGATAATCACGGGTCTGATCCTGCTCAAGGTCCCTCATCACATTATAGAGGCTCCTGTTTACCTGTTCGTCGAACTGTTGTGAACGGATGGCCATGCTTGTTCTCATATACCTGAGCTGCAGGAACAACAGCGCAAAAAACGCAGTGAACATCACCAGTGCAAGCAACCAAATAGTCGATTTTTTCATCTTTACTTACTCCGTTTTTAGTGACAATTTTAAATTTCAAAGATCGTCTTGTCCTTTAATTTAACAAATAAACGACTTTTTTGTTTAACATATCCTCTTAAAATTAAAAAAAAGCGTAAAAAATCGCTTTATGTAACAAATATTAAGAAAAAAAGAGGCGTGTGGTTTCTTATTTAAGCTTTGTTTGTGATAAGTGTCTTTTTGGGGCATCGTTCTTTGCTGATGAATGCCTATTGATTTAGGTTGAACCGCAGGCTTACTCCCGCATTTGTATTGGAAGTAGCATAGGAGCCCGATGACACGAGAGGCCTGTGGATGACTTTGTCGAAGAAGGCACGCAAAGTAAGTTTCCTGCTCATGGCATAATCGGCAGCAAAACGGACAGAGGTAGCTTGAATGCCGCTGGTAGCTTGCGTGAATCCGTCTTCAATTTTTCTGATAAGCGACCGTGTGACCTTATGGGAAATATCCAGCCGGAGATTCAGATCGTGATTGAAAGGCACAATGGGAATATCTTGAGTTTCCTCCCTTTCAATGCGAGAGGAAGAGCGTTGCCGTCTCCCCTGCGTGCCGGATGTGTCGATACCGATGATGCGGCCAAAGTTGGCTATGCGGTAACCCAACGCCACAACCATGTCGTTGTCGATTGTCTCCACGATCTGAACCGACGAGATATTCAGATTCACGGTTCGTGAACGATTGATGCGAAAGCCAAGATTCAAATCATTGTGTAACATGCCCCTTATTTCGATGAGGGGGTTGAAACTCTCCACGATGCTTGCAGCAGATATATCGAAGGAAGATGACGGCAGGGGCATTCCCGAAATAGCGTCGCGGATAAAACCCAGCTCACTCCCTTCGCCTGCGGGCACCCAGCTTAGAAAAGAAGCGAACGAGCCTATCCTGTATTGTGAAAGATACTGATGGGCAATAACGAACGACTTGAAATGCGACTGCACTCCGGGAAGCAACGTGATCACATTGTACGTTATATTCCAGTTGGGCAGCATGGACGAGATGCCAGGAAAGATGCCAAGTCTGGCCTTATCGGGATCTTTGCCGGTATATGCTGCCAGAAAGGAGGGAATAAGCACATCGGCTGCATTCCGCTGAACATCGCCAACAGCGATATTGAACGGTTGTTCGCTAAGACTGCTGCCCGAGAGAAATCCCAGCGAAGGATAGCGGGTAGCCGCATATCGTTCACGCATACGTGATGCCACTATATCTCTGTGCGTAAGAAACTGCTCAAAGGCCCTGGAATGATAATTATTTCCTGCAGTGCCCTGTTCAAATGCCGATGAAAGTGAGAGAGTGCTTATCGCAAAGCTTCCGCCACGTATCTTGGGCATTCCTTCAATCATATAGTGCATTTCGGTTCGTTGGTTGTTTTCGTACAGTGCGTGCAGATCTATTCTAAGACCTGGCAAAGGCTCGATGGAGGCATCCAGTTTGATGTTTTGTGTCCGGTTGAAGATGGCGGGCCTGAGATTCTGTTCGTTGATCACCAGTTGGTTGCGGGTAAGGGACTTTGCTACAAATTTTTCTCCGCCCTCTGTGCCAAAGGCAAAACCCAGGCCGGGAATGAGTCCCGTTGAACTCTTTTGCTGTCCGAAGAAATCACCAATTTCCGGGTCGAAACCTGGAAGGTCAGTCCGGCTCTTATAGCCGACACTCAAGTTTATACGACGTACCATCATCATGGTACGGGCCAATGATTGTGGCAGATTGAGGGCAGCATCTGTTGTGCTTGCTTGTTGCAGGAATGGTATTTTATTGTACAGGGATATCAGATTAAACCGGCTCTGAAAGGTGAAAGAGAGGTCGTTCTGCAAGAAGTTGCCCATGTTTTTTTTCTCAATCTCAGCGCCTCGTTCCCAGCGGTACCCCGAACTGTAGGCCGCACTGGAGTTGATCCAATCCATCACGGGAATCTGTGCAAGGGGAAGGGTATAGGTGATGTCGGCTGTCTGTGAATAGTTGAGGGGCTTGCCCAGGTGACGGATGCTTTGTGACACCGAGTCCTTCCAAATTTCATAATCGCTGCGGTTGATCTCTTTGTTGACCTGCAGATAGGGCTCCTCAATCTCTGCGAGTGTCCCTGAGCGGAACGAGGCGTGCAGGTTTTCGGTCATGTCCCACGTAAATGAGAAATTTCTGTCCCAATAGAAATCGCTGCTGAATGAGAGGTGTTTTCTTTTTGATTGTGTGAAGAGTCCCTCTGTCAGTGCTTGCAGGTCACGCAGCCGGGTTTCCTGATAGTGGCGCATGATGGTGTTGTTTATGCTGATGTTACGAGGCAGAAAGTTGAAATTGACAGAGCGGAGCAGCCCGGCCCATTCTGCGGAGCCTTCCGTTGTTTTGAACGGCTTCCATGCTTTTGCAAACGGTGTGTATGTATAAAGTGCCTGGAAGCGAAAGTCCTTTACTGATGCATACTCCGTGTCCGGCCTTCGATGATTCTCTTCGTTCTTTGAATAGCCTAAGCTGAAGTTCGCCGGATCAAAGGGCATGGGGTTTTTACTTTTGATGTCTACCTTCACGTTGTTGAGACTCAAACTCCGGATGCTTGTGAGAGTGAGCGCCCTGTTTTTTAGGGAGTCGCGAGCGGTTTGATTGCCTGCTTGTTTTAATGTTTCTCTCAACTGGATGTCCTGGTTGAAAGGGTCGTAAAATGGCGCCATTGATTCACTGGACCATGTGTAATGGAGAGGAGCGGTAATCCTTGCCTTTTTCGGTAGGAAACGTCCCAAATCAAGGCTCATAACGAAATGAAGCGAAGAGTAATCATCGTTGCGGCGTTGCTGAAGGCTTTGGTCGAGTGCTCCGTAACCGGCGGTTTCTTTTCGTCCGGATAATTGAATCATCCCCAAGTCTGACAGAGTGAGGTTCACATTGCCCTGTGCCGCCCATCCTCCTTTCTCGTCATACTCACTCAGACGCATTTCGTTTACCCATATCTCTCCCGACCGTTCCTCCCTGCTGTTGTTCCGGATACCGATCATCATCACTTTCACCTCTGACAGCGAGGGGTTGCCCACAATGGTGATCCGGTTATCCGGTTTTTCGGGATCGGGCTGCGTATAGGGTGTAAAAAAATCGATTCCGCTCCCGGGACGCTTATCGGTATTGCGGTCGAGCTTCAGGTCTGTAAACAGCTCCAGCGGGAAGTCGAACATGTTCCCGGCTGGCCATACCGCTTTCTGGCCGGAAAGTGTTTGAGCGTTGTATTGTCCTTCGGGCGTAACAAGGAGCGGTAGCTCATACTCGTAATAATTGTTTCTGTAGTCCGACCCTATGCGCAGGAAAATGGAGAGATCCCCATCCTGCAACACGCCCGGATCATCCTGTAGCTGTTCTGCATGCACAAACATTTGCATGCGTTTATATCGGCGCAGGTCGTACATGCTGTTCTTGTACACTGCGCGCGCGTCGCCTGGGTCAAGCCGGAGCACTTTCAGCGAGAGCGACTGTTCGTTTTCCTGCCTCAATTGAGGCTGTCCCGGATCCAATATGCGCGT
Organism: Proteiniphilum sp. UBA1028; assembly: GCF_002316955.1. Taxonomy (NCBI): domain Bacteria; kingdom Pseudomonadati; phylum Bacteroidota; class Bacteroidia; order Bacteroidales; family Dysgonomonadaceae; genus Proteiniphilum; species Proteiniphilum sp. UBA1028. Next base: position 18,340 of record NZ_DCEN01000065.1, on the reverse strand, counting down.
AACGCCCGGAGGCAACAGGTAATTTACCGGTGTCCTGCTTCCGTTCTCTTCAATGTTTACCGAGGAGATCTCCAGGCTGCCCGTGCCCGTTATGGTTCCCCCCGTGACAATATCCCGTGAGTAGTTTCTCCATTCGCTGCGGACCAGCTCCAGCGTGGCAAAACGAAGAAATACCGGCTCTTCGAAGCCGGTAAGAAACATCCGCATAAAACGAATGTTGTTAAATCCCTGTATGTTGCCGATCCTGGCCTGATAGTCACGAACCGGTATTCTAAACTGATACCAGGTCACGGTTCCGTCGTTTCCGTTGCGTAGCTTCAGGCTCACCTCCCTCTTGTCGGTAATGAAATTGGATCCCACCTCCATTGTTCCGGGGCGAAGCGATACTTTGTATTGAAAATAGGATTCATGTTCGTTCATTGTGTGATCGTTATCAATGTCCTCTACGTCGGGAGTGGTACGTGAGACGTTGTGATAGGGGGCATTGTTATCCGGTGGCAGCGAGTTTCCTTCGGTTCCGTTATAATACTTGTAGCGGTCGAGGATGCTCAGTTGCAATCTGTCTTGTTCCTGTCCGCGGTAGTGGCGAAAGCTGTCGCCCGCAGGGTCGTTGAGCGGCGAATGGGGGTCGTTTTGCATTCGTGAAAGCGTTTCTTCTGAGAGACGAGGTTTCAGCTTCTCGAGGTAGGCAGCATAGGTGGGAAATGACTTTTCTTCTTCGCTGCTCAGCCCGTTCAGTCCCACATCCTGTATCCTGCGTGATTCCATTCCCAGGGAGTTGTCGAACCCGTAGACCGTGGATTGCCGTTTTGGATACTTGCCCCATACCGATAGCCCCACGGTTGTTGTGTCTCCATCAACAGGCAACCCATTCTCGAAGAACTTCTTCCCGTCTTTCAGAATGTCTTCCGATATTTCGCCGAGGTTGAAATAGAGATCACCTCCCCGTGGGGCGCCCTGCGTGTTGTTCACGAACGGATCCATCAGCCAGAATTCAATATACTCAATGTTGGCTGCTTCAAAATCGCGGGTGTCCATACGACGGGTTATGCCACCCCAGCGGCGGCTGGGGTGGAGCAGCCTGCCGTCACTGTCGACATCGGTATCGAGGTTATAGGGACCGCGTTCATCGGGGTAATAGGATATGTTAAGCACCGGTAAGGTTGTCGGCTGACCGTAGAGAGCATCACGGTTTGGAAATATTTCTCTTTCGTAGACTTCTCTCACCCTGTGATCGGAAAGCTGGTCGGGATCGTTTTTTATGTGTACGGGTGTGAGGTTGGAGTTCCTGCGGGTAAAGATTCCATCGATATAAAACCACGCCATCAGGGCACGGTTTTTTCCGTAATCGGTGTGGTTCGACAGTGACCCTTCGGGAAAGAGCCCCGTCGATGAGTTGCCGGAGGGCGTGGCGGCGAGCGACCAGGCATAGGGTGTTCGCAGGTCGATGACCGAGGTGGACGATTCAAAATCATCGAGGTAGGAATAACCGCCAGTATATTTGTTTTTATAATGCCCGGGAAGCATTTCTGCGAACTCAAGGTTTGCTGTCAGTTGAGAAGGTGCGGTGGCTTCCACGAAAGGGAGTCTGTCAATGAGGTTGGTGAGCGCATACGACTGTCTCTTGTAGTTCACATGGGTGCCCCACAGGGTGTTTTTGGAAGACTCATCGCCAAAAAAAGGCTTCATGGTGAGCGGTTTTTCGGAATAGTGCATCAGCGTGGCACCCAGAGAGAGATGTTTGGAGAGGTCGTACTGCAGATCGAGGCCCATCAGGGTTTTTCGCTGCATTTGCATCATCTGCTGACTTTCGAGTGTGACGCTTACGGGCGTTCCTGCCGCCAGAATGGCCTGATTGATGATGTTCACCGTGCCGGAGACATAGTCTACCGTATAATCGACTCCTTCGGTGAGTGTCACGCCGCCGGCAGTTACCCGCACCGATCCACGGGCCACGTTCATGGCGTTAAGGGTAATCTGCGAATCCGGGGAGCCTCTGTATTCGCCGCTGATCCGGAATTTGTTTTTCTCCGGAAGTTGTCGTGCCACAGTGAGGGTGGAGTCGTACAGTTCCTCATAAATGTATTTTTCCGAGACGACATCGTTTCCAATTTTTTTGCGCAGGTATGAACCGAAAGGTTCCACCACCGGGAAAATAATACGTCCATTCTGTGAATCAACGGTATATCCTTCCAGAAAGTCGAAGTTGCCGTCGGGCTGCTCGTTATTTCTCGAATCCAGCCTGTCGAGTTGTAACACCTGCAGGAGCAACTTGTCCCCGATGCCGTTTTCGGGAATATAGTTCAGGTACGTTCCGGTGGTGTCGCTTTGCCAGGTGATCTGCAACCGGAAATGATCTCGCTGCATGTTATATGCAGCATGGCCGGCAGAGTAGATGTTTTTCATCATCAGGTTCCATGTATAGGCCTGTGGCGACAACGATACCGGCTTGAGTAGTTTCAGAAAAAGTGCACCGCCATTGCTGCTGTTGTTTCCGATGTTACTCCGTACATCTGCGGAGAATTCGCCAACCTGATATACTTCGCCATGGTAGGTGAACTCATACGCCACCGCCAGCACCTCATCCGGTTGCAGCGGCATGTTCAGGGAAAGATAGCCCAGTTGCGGCTGAAAGCTATATTCCGAAGCGCTAAGGAGGCGAGCGTTTTCCAACTTTTCGTAATCTGTGCCGCCGACAACACTGCCCGGAAAAACATGCGCAGTTTCGCTGATCTTTCTTGCCCCTGCCCAGATGCCGATGAGCTGCTCATACAATGTGTTGGCTCCATTGTGCGGTACCCCAGCAACTCCTTGCGACACCCAACCGGCGTTGTGTATATGCTTCTGTTCCCCTAGATCGGCAAAAGCCACGATATTTCTTGCCTGTGCATAGTCTCCCCGTTTATTGGTCACCCATACTTCTATTTTGGTGATGGAAACAGGAGACTCTATGTAGGGCAGCCTGGCCAGAGCTTCGTCGTACCTGTCGCGAAACCAATGGCCAAGGAAGAAATGTTGGTTTTCTTCGTACTGATCGGCGGAGAACTCAAAGGGCGTGGTTTGTATCCCTCCCCGGGTATTGATTGTCTGTGACTCAGATTGCTGTTGAGAAAAGAGGCTTTTTACCCGCAACTTCCCGAACTGTAGCTCCGATTTGATCCCGAACAGGGCTGCTCCGGCATGAATGAGTGAGTTACCGCTGTTCAGGCTCACGTTGCCCGCTTCAATATTTTGGATGATCTCATCTTCGTCTCCCCGGTAGGCGAGTTTAAGCTGTTTGCTTTGAAAATCGAACGTAGACTCGGTGTCGTAATTGATGTCAAAGTTAATTTTATCCCCCACCTTTGCATTGACATTAAGCTGGATCTGTTGATCGAAGTCGAACATGCTCCTCTTTCGTGCACGCTGCGGCAGGGTAGGATTGTCGGTGATATTCCTATTCATTCCGGTTGATATCTCCACGGATCCATGCGTCGTAAGCTGCACTCCTCCAAGTCCAAAGATCGTTTTCTGCGGGTCGCCACGTTTCCGCAGACCGGCAAGAGAAAAGGGCTGCGCAACCGCCTGCAGGCTGTCGGCACGCAGTGCGTTGCGCCTGCGGAAATAATGGGTTTGTGTTTGACGCAAGCGGTATGCCCTGTATTCTTCCGGGGTCATGGAGTAGGGAGTCCCCACGACGGTGTTGCCGACCTTTTGTTCGAAGATGTAACGGTTCGACCGGTGATCGTAGCGCACCTCTGTTCGTATGCCCGATAAATTGATCTGTGCATAAAGAAGCTGCCTCCCACCGGTCATCAGCAGAAGCAAGAAAAAGACTATGTGCACAAATTTATTCAGAGAAACAACAGCTATACGATTTTTTACTCAAAAAATGCGTATTACGTAACCTGGCCACTGTTTATAATCTCTTCAATGCCTCTTTAATGACAGCCTCTACCGGCAATGCGGGTGATTCCCTGATGATTTTTGATACCACTTTCTGTGATGCAGTCTGTACGAACCCAAGCATCACCAGGGCCGATACTGCGGCATGGCCTGTTTCGGAAAGATCGTCTTTGGCAGGAAGCTGGATGGTCCCGCTCTCGTCAGTAAACTTGATTTTGTCTTTCAGGTCTACGATGATTCTTTGTGCTGTTTTTGCTCCAATTCCCTTTACCGACTGCAACACGGCAGCATTTTCCGTGGCTATCACGTTCTCCAGCTCTTTTGAACTGAGAGAGGAGAGGATGACCCGTGCTGTACTAGGCCCCACTCCCGATACGCTGATAAGGAGCAGGAAGAGTTCCCGTTCGTGTTTGTCCATAAAGCCAAACAAAACATGTGCGTCTTCGCGGATAGCTTCGTGCACATAGAGTTTCACATTCGGCTTATTGCTGATGGCTCCGTAGGTGTTGAGAGAGATGTTCATCTGATACCCGATGCCTCTGCATTCAATTGTGACAGAGGCAGGTGTAAGTTCGGCCACCTCGCCTTTGATATAGTCTATCATATCTGCTGCATTAAGTTACTTCGTTTCCCGGTTTCTCAATTTTATTGTCCGGAAAACAGCGTGGGGTTGATTACGTAATACCGTACCTATAACGGTGAAAACCGGAAAAAAGTATATGAAATGTCAAAAAAAACACTTTGTGTGTTGCGTTTCTATTTTTGTACCTGTTTATTTTTTATGAAAACTTGTGCCCTTTGGCCAGTCCGCCTTCTCCGGTCTCCTTGTAAAGTGAGGGCAGATCGTGCCCCGTCTCTTTCATTACATTCACCACGCGGTCGAACGAAACACGATGTATCCCGTCTGTGAAGGATGAGTAGAGGTTGGCATCCAGCGCACGTGCCGCGGCATAGGCATTGCGTTCGATGCAGGGTATCTGTACCAGTCCGCACACCGGGTCGCAGGTCATCCCCAGGTGATGCTCCAACCCCATTTCGGCGGCGTATTCAATCTGTGCGGGGCTTCCTCCGAAGAGCTGATTGGCTGCAGCTGCCGCCATGGCGCAAGCCACGCCCACTTCTCCCTGGCATCCCACCTCGGCGCCCGAGATGGAAGCGTTCTTTTTCACGATGTTGCCAAAAAGTCCTGCCGTAGCCAGGGCACGCAGCATCCTGTTCTTACTGAAATCTCGTATTTCCTCCAGATGATAGAGCACGGACGGCACAACACCACACGATCCGCAGGTGGGTGCAGTGACGATCTGCCCACCCGAAGCATTCTCCTCCGAAACGGCCAGCGCATAGGAGAACACCAGCCCGCGCGACTGAAGCGACGCCTTGTACCCTTTTGCTTTAATGAAGTAGCTTGTCGCCTTACGGTGGAGGCTAAGCGGGCCCGGAAGTACTCCCTCGTTGTCGAGTCCCCGCTTCACTGCTGCCTTCATCACCTTCCATACCTCTTCCAGGTAGTCCCATATATCCTTATCCTCGCACTCCTCCACATATTCCCAGTAGCTTTTTCCCGTCACCTCACACCATTCCATGATCTCTGTCAGGGTGGTCATCGGATAAATATCCCTTCCCTCGTTCTCGGAGAGGCCAATAGCCTTCTCTCCGTCCGAAAGAGCTCCTCCGCCCACGCTGTAGACTGTCTGCGAGCCGGACAGCCTGTTGCCGCGGAATGCTTCCATCTTCAATGCGTTGGGGTGAAAAGGAAGGAATATTTTGGGTTGCCACACAATGGTGGTGGGGGCTACAGGCTCCATCACGCTCAGGATGGCCTCGTCGGTGAGGTGCCCTTTGCCTGTGGCTGCCAGGCTGCCGTAGAGGGTGACCACGAATCTTTCGGCGTCACTCTGTGCTTCGGTAAAAAGGAGGGCTGCCTTTTTGGGGCCCATGGTATGGCTGCTTGATGGGCCGTTGCCGATACGGAAAAGTTCTTTTATGGATTGCATACTCTTTGTCTGATTAATTATATGGTTGCAGGAGCTTTGAAATTGGAGGTCGTGTGTGAAATGGTTAGCCATATGTCTCATACCGGTTCCTTTTCACAAAGATAGCGATAAATATCGTCCGGAAAAAGGTATTTATTTTGTACTTTTGCGGTTCATAATTCGGAACGATGGGTGCAAAGAAAAAATACAGTTACAACATAGAGGCACAGGATATAGATTTTCGCAGGAGGGTGTCGCTCTCCTCGCTGACCAACTTTGTGTTGATCACTGCAGGAAAGAATGCCGATGAAAACGGCTTTGGCCTGCTGGAGCTGCAAACCGATAACTTCACCTGGGTGTTGTCGCGCCTGGTGATCGACATGAAAAGAATGCCTACTGAGAACGATTCCCTTTCCATTGAGACATGGATTGAGAAAATAGGGACAGCCTTCACAACGCGTAATTTTCGGATCTTTGATGGTGCTGAAGAACCTATCGGTTACGCAGCTTCTTCCTGGGCTGTAATGGATATGCATACGCGGCGCAGCGTCCTGCTCGACACGCTTCCCTCGATGCATAATTTTGTGTTCCCGGAAAGCACGCCAATCGGCGAACCGGGACGTATTGCCACTGTGTCGGGAGAGGTGGCAAACAGGTTTCAGGTAAAATACAGCGACATCGATGTAAACAACCATGCCAACAGCCTCCATTATGTGGAATGGCTATCCGATTGTTTTACGCCCGATTTTTATCGGAAGCATCATATCCGACGTTTTGAGATTAACTTTCTGAAAGAACTCACCTTTGGCGACTCCGGCGAGGTCTTTCGTCAGCTGCATGCCCCGGGCGACTACGGTTTTCAGATTGAAACATACGGGAAAGGGGCCGTTTGCCGGGCACGCATCGTGTTTGAAGAGGTGTAATAAAGTTTTTTAGTGATCTTTTCCCCCAAAGTTGAAAACGACGGGAATCGCAGCCGGCACCTTTACGACTGTGCCACCGACGGTAAATTTAGGCCATAGTTTTACCGTTACCGATGTCTCTTTGGGTGTGATGCCAAGGAAGGCACTCATTTCACTGGTTACACGTCCCTGCGAATAGCGGTTCATCAGGTTTTTCAAATCTACGCTGACGGGGATGCCCACTATCTTGGTTTCCCCGGGTTCAATGCGGATGGGGATATCCATTTTACCTTCCACGAACTCCATCTCGTTGATTTGAATGGCGTAATCTAGGGCGTCGAGAAAGGCAGCACTGCTGTTCGGGTTGGTGACGTCCATGTTGAGGGTCATGCTGAACGGGATGGTCTGCATCGTCGAGCCTCCGGCCAGCACCGTGGCAATAGAAGCCAGGTTGGAGACAGAGATGCTCGAGGCGTTCCCCAGGTTTATCCCGGCCAGTTGAATGTTGTTCAGTGAGTTATACCTGTACTCGCTCTGGGATAGCTGAATGGCTCCTCCAATCTGGTTCATGATGTTGCAACCTGAAAGCATGATGGCAGCAATGAGGATGGTGATATTTTTCTTTATCATAGAATATTATTTTATGGTTACCATGGTTGCCCCATAACCATATTCCTGAAAGGAGGCGTCCTGGTAATAACATTTGGGATACTTGGTTTTCAGCTCTTTCAGGATGGCATTTCTAAGTATGCCATCCCCTTTGCCGTGAATAAATACAATTTTTTGGTTTTTGTTGCGGATGTGACCGGCCATCACCTCGTTGAATTTATTCAGCTGGTATTCCAGCAGATCGGCGTTGTTCAACCCGCTTGTGGTGTCGAGCAATGCATCAGCATGGAGGTCGATCTCAATCAGTTGGTTTTTTTCTTTTTTCTCGATCCGTTGAATGCGAGGGCGTCTATCTGCGGCTTGCTTCTCTTTGATGGCACGCTCCAGGTCGCCTGCCGAAACCAGCAGCTCCCTCTCGGGGACATCGTCCCGCATGACGTAGTAAAGCAAGGCTTCGTCCTCAAAGTAGTCGTTTTCCCGGAAGCTGTGGAGTTTGTAAAATTTCACCGTATCAATACGCAACTCCACGGAACAGGGGTTCTTGAACCTGAACTGCTTTGGATACTTGAAGGCAATAAACTGAACGGATACTTTTTCAATTTCGTTGAGTGCCGTCTTATCGAACTCCTCCAGAAATATCTTTGTGTTTGGTTCGATAGAACCGTTGTAACGACTTTTCCAAGTGTTGTTTTCACGACTCATGTAGTTGAAAAAAAGGTAGTAGTTGCTGTCGTTCACAAAATAACATTCGTAGGATGAGGAGGATAGGTTTTTTACGTCTGTTGGCAAATAGGCCAGGCAAGCAGTAATCTTCTCCCCTTCGGCCGTCTCTTGCACGGGCTCGTTATCTTTCACTTTTACTTCCGTTACGGAGGGTGAAAGGTCTTTGTCTGTCGTTGTCTCTTTGTTCTCGGGGATGAGTCCCAGCTTCTCATTTCCGGCAGATTCAACGACCACGCATTCCGAAATGAGTATGGGGATGTCGAACCCATGTTCGTCCTCCACAATCACCAGTTGTTTGCTGAGAAAGCCCTTCACCGTGCCTCCCCCAACTGTGTTTAGAAAACGCACTTTGTCGCCTGTTTCCAATTTCTTCATGCTTTTATAGGCTGTTTTCAGCTATTTTATTTTTGTTACGTGTTGCAAAGTTGACTAATTTTGTGGAATAAATGCATTAATAATTACGAAAAATAGGTTTTTCGGTAGTAAAAAAATGAAAAAGGACCATATCGGAGAGTTGGCAATAAGCCGTTTCAATTACAATCTTCCCGACGCGAAAATAGCCAAATATCCTCTTCCTCAGAGAGACATGTCGAAGTTGTTGCAATATCACGACGGTCAGATTGCTTCTTACACCTTCACGGATTTACCTGCACTGCTGCCTGAGGAGAGCCTGCTGCTTTTCAACAATACCCGGGTGATTCATGCCCGTTTGTTGTTTCAAAAGGACACAGGAGCTCAGGTGGAGATATTTTGTCTTTCTCCGCACGAGCCGGCCGACTATGCACTGAATTTTCAACAACACACACAATGTTCCTGGAGTTGTATGATTGGCAATGCCAAGCGATGGAAGGAAGAGCCTTTGTATATGGAGGTTCCTTACCAAGGCGATGTGGTCACACTAAAAGCGGAAAAAAAAGACGCGGCGGGCGAGGAGAGAATTGTCTGTTTTTCGTGGAATCATCAAGAGCTGACATTCTCGGAGGTGCTGGAGCTTGCCGGCAAACTGCCCATCCCTCCCTATCTCAACCGTCCTTCGGAGCCCGGGGATGACGAAACCTACCAAACCGTTTACTCACGCATAGAGGGCTCTGTAGCCGCTCCCACGGCAGGGCTTCATTTTACGCCTCACGTAATGGAACAACTTCGCAATAAGGGAATCAATACCGCCGAAGTGACGCTCCACGTGGGAGCAGGTACTTTCAGACCGGTGAAATCCAATACCATTGCCGGTCATACCATGCATACCGAGTTTATTTCCATACCCCGGGAGACGGTTGAGAAATTGCTGCAAAACAGGGGGAAGCTTATTGTGGTGGGAACCACTTCGCTTCGGACTTTGGAAAGCATATACTACATTGGAAGGAAGCTGCACTCCCACCCGGAAGCATCGTCGCAGGAGCTGAGCGTTAAACAGTGGGATCCCTATGATAAGAATGACGATATTTCTCCCACGCAAGCGCTTCAAAATATTCTCGATTATCTCAACCGGCGCCGTCAAGAGCAGCTGATCACTGACACGCAGATCATCATCGTGCCGGGTTATCAGTTTCATTATGCCGATGCCATTGTCACCAACTTTCATCAGCCGCAGAGCACGTTGTTGTTACTCATCGCTGCCTTCGTGGGAGACGACTGGCAAAAAATATACGACTATGCGCTGCATCAAAATTATCGCTTCCTCAGCTACGGCGACAGTTCATTATTGTGGAAAAAGACCAAATAACCTTATTTTTTGGTTAAAATAACCACTGAGACAATGCCCTTGCTCCTTTTTTTGTAATATTGCATTGTTGAAAAATCTTGATCATTCACCTATTTTGTTTCGATAAACTTGGTTGCAAAATTTGCTCGTATACTCGCTGTCATTGTATTAAGTATTATATTGTTAAATATTATACTTTTCATTGTCTTTAGCATCCCTGCCGTGCAGAAGAGGGCCGCTGACATTGCACTCGAAAAGGTGAAGCCAAAAATAGCGGCCGAAGCATCTCTTGCGAGTATTCGTTTCCGACTGTTCAATACCATCGAACTCAAAGGTATTTATCTGGAAGATCGGCAGCAGGATACATTGGCTTACATCGGCAGGCTGGCTGTCCGCATCCATCCCATGGATCTGCTCAGAAACAAAGTAACCGTGGAGAAGGTGAGCCTGGAAAATTTTACAGCCTCCGTGCATCGCACATCACCCGGAGAACCCTTTAACTTTCAATTTGTGATCGATGCTTTCGCCAGGGAGAAGGATACCACCGTGGTGAAAAAAGAGAAAGCTACATGGCGCATCACGGCAAACAGGGTGATGTTGATGAACGGACGTCTGCAATACAACATCGATTCTGCACCCTCAACGCCGGGTCAGTTCAATGTGTCGCACCTCGATGTACACAATCTCAATTTTGATGGTAAACTTGATTTTCTGAGCCTGGAGGATATGAAGGCCGAAATAGGCCTGCTGAGCTTCCGGGAACAGAATGCCGGCCTCACGCTGCATGAGCTGAAAGTTGTCGCTGAAGCCAGCGGAACACAGATCAATAGCAATAAAATGACGGCCTCCCTGAATCGATCTGAAATCCGGGTTTCCAACGCCCGTTATGACCGGGAGACAAAAAAATTCTTCCTGAAAGCCGACAGCGAAGTCATCGATCCGAACGATATTTCCATTTTTTCGTCCCGGTTTGCTCATTTGAACAAACCCTTTTCCTTTGAAACGGAGGCAGAGGGAAAACTGCCTCAGGCAACCCTTCGTAACCTCGTTCTTCAATATGGTTCCGACACCAGGATCCACATTTCCGGGAAGATCGCCGATTACAGCGACTTCAACAACAGTGACCTGGAGGCAACGATACGACAGCTATCCGTTTCGCAGCAAGACCTGCAGGACTTCATCCGGGTGGGGGCCATCCAGTACGAATCACCTGTTCAGCTGCTGAACACGGGCCACCTTGATCTGAAGATGCAGGCACGGGGCAAGCTGCGCAATTTCCGGTACAGCGGAACCGTAAATACCGAACAGGGAGCTGTGTCGCTGCGTGGTACCGGGCGGATAAACAACAACTTTCAGAATATGGTGTTCGAGGGGCCTGTATCTGCAGACAATATGCAGGTGGACAACATTATTGGGGGAGGGGCGGGCCTGGGCAACGCCACCCTGAGTGCAAACGCCAAGGTGTCTATCCTGAAAGGTGGAGAGGTCACAGTCGTTGCCGACGGAAGTATTGAATCGATGGTCTACCGGGGCAACTACTACCATGATGTGGAGTACAACGGAACCTACAGCGGTAACAACGTGACTGCAAACATCAAAAGCAATACAGACCGGAACAGGTTTGATCTGAATGGTGAGGTGACCTTTGGAGAAGGGATGTGGTTTGCCGTAAAAGGAGATGTCGAACGGCTAGAACTGAAGCCTTTTCTGATGATGGCGGACTGGAAAGAACCGTACGTGAGCTTGAATATCGACGGAGAGATGGCCGGAGCCACCTTCGATGACATGGCCGGCACCCTTGTTATCGACAACATCTCGCTGGCCGACAGTAACTTTATCTACAATCCCGGCGCCATCTATCTGCAGGCTCAGGCCGACTCGGCAAGCGGCAAGAGGCTGCAGATCATGTCTTCCTTTCTGGAGGCGGAGATGTACGGCGATTACTATTTTTCTACGATTGGAAAGGAGTTGCGGCATGCTCTGCATCCATACCTCCCGTCTGCAATATCCCTGCCCGAAGAGGACGATTCCGGTAACGGGATCAACGACTTCCGCTTCCATATTTTGCTGAAGAATACCGAAGATCTTTCTTATGCCTTTGCCTTGCCGTTCTACAATGTGGATCATGCAACCATTGCGGGAAACATACGAGCGATGGACAAGAGTGCCGTGCAGTTAAACGCTCATTTTCCCAGGTTGATGTTTGGTAAAAACGACCTGCGCGAAACGAAAATAAACCTGCAAAGCGGTACTTCCGACATTGGATTGGATGTGAACACATATCTGGTGCAGGACAACGGATTTGTGAATGCCCGTCTGAATAGCAACGCTTCGGGTGATTCGGTGAGAAATGTGGTTTCCTACGAGTTGCGGCAGAGCAGCACAAAATCAAACGGACAGATCATGATCTCAGCGGGTTTCCTGCGCGACCATGATGACCACCTCGCGGCAGATATCCGCATTCATCCCACCACCATAGCATTCAACGATAAACAGATGAGCTTCAACGATGCCTCCATCGCTTATCGCAAAGACCACATCTCCATTACCAATTTCGGCCTTCGTGAAAAGGAGATGCTCCTTCTCGGAATCGACGGTGTTGCCTCCAGGAGCGAGGCCGATAATGTCCGGATCTTTTTCAACAATACGGAGCTGTCAAATATTCTTGCAGCATTTAACGTATCCAGTTTTGCCGGCTCCATCAACGGCGATATTTATATACGGCAGGCACTCGATAACCCCTTGATCCGCACCGAAGATCTCCGGATCGATCATATCACGGTAAACAACGACAGCATCGGTACGCTGGAAATTGAAGGCAACTGGGATAACCTCTACTCCGGTCTGGACCTGAATGCTTTCCTTACTCACAAAGGGGTACGTAATTTAGATATACGGGGTTATATCCCTACTGGAGATAACAGCCTCCGCTCTTTGGATGTAAACTTTCTGGTCGAAAATTTCGACCTGAATGCCATCCAGCCGTTTACTGCAGGCATCTTCAACCAGCTCTCGGGACGATTAAACTCAAACATTCACATTACCGGCAAGCTGTCGGAGCCGGTGACCGAAGGGTGGCTGGGAATTGATGAAGGAATTATGAAGGTTGCCTATACCAATGTCACTTACTACGTGTCGGACACCATCGAAATTAAAAAAGATAACGTGGGATTGGAAAATCTGGTGATCCGCGATCAGAACAATCATACGGCAAATCTGAATGTGAGGCTTTCGCATAGCAATTTTGGAAGAATGGCGTACAATGCCACAATCCGTCTGAACGATTTCATGCTGTTGAACAACAGGGAACGTACCGACCTGATGGTGTATGGCTCCCTGCGTTTGTCGGGCGACTTGCAAGTCACGGGCTCGCCCAACGGCATCTTTGGCGATGGGAACCTCTTTTCGCAGAGCCCGTCGGAGGTGATGGTGATGCTCCCTCAAACCGCCAGAGCCACCGAATACAGCGGCGTGGTTTATATCAACACACCGCAGGACGATTCGTTGGCTTTCCTGCGCAAAAAAGAGAGTCAACAGGCCCGGATCAACACCCCGGTGTCATCGGGCATCCCCATCGTCATGAGGGCAACCGTGAACCTGAACCCGATGCTCAGAGCGGCGGTGTTGCTGGACCCGACTACGGGCAATGCCATTGAGGCAAGCGGGGAAGGAGAGCTGAGTGTCAACTTTAATTCCAAGTCGACGCCTCCTGTACGTTTATACGGTGACTTTGTCATCAACAGCGGGAAGTTTCATTATAACCTGCAAAACCTACGGACCATCGACTTTACTATTCGCGAAGGGAGCAGGCTTACTATGGAAGGAGATCCTATGAACACACAATTCAACATCACTGCCTACCTTCCCGTGAGGGCTGATCTGGTTGCGCTCAGTCCTACTTTCTCCTCAGAGCTGGCCAATACCCGCGTACCGGTCAATGCCTTGCTTCAAGTAAGAGGTAATCTGGAGGCAATGGATCTGCAGTACGACATTGAGTTGCCCGAAAGTTCCAACGACATACAACAGCGGGTGAACAGTTTTATCAATAATGAGGAGACCAAGATCCTGCAGTTTGCCTATCTTGCCACCACAGGCAGCTTCATTCCCTCAGAAGGTTCTCCCGATTTAAATTTCGGTTCGTCGGTATTTACGAGATTTGCCTCCAATACATTGGCGAGGGGACTGGATGCGTTGTTTGCCAGTGCGTTGAACGACAACTGGTCGGTAAGCACCAACCTGGAGACGGTGGACGGCACTTTCGATAATGTGCGAATGGGGCTCGATGTCTCCACCCGTTTGTTTAACGACCGTTTGCGCTTAACAACCAACCTGAGTTACGGCGATAACACCATGCTGGCTGGTCAGCAGGCTTTCATGGGAGAGTTTGAAATGGAGTATGATATCAACAACTGGTTGATGCTTCGTGCCTTCAACAGGGCAAACGAACGGTTCTACCGACGTACTCCCACAACCCAGGGTGTTGGAGTGGTGGTGACAAAAGAGGCAAAATCATTCAGAAATCTCTTTAATTTCAGGTTTACCAAGCCAAAAGAAGACAACTAGCCGGATGAAGAAATATATACTTTGCATATTCTCCCTGATTACACTCGCTGCCTGTAATGTAACGAAAAAGGTGCCCGAGGGGAGCTATCTGCTCAACAAAGCAGGCATCAGCTCCGATGTGAAAGGCATCGGCGCATCGGAGCTAAGACCCTTTCTCCGGCAGCGGCCCAACGCCTCGATACCCATTGTGGGAAAATGGAAGCTGCATATGTACAACATTCCCGACAACGATTCTACCTGGTTGAACCGGCAACTGCTCAAATACGGCGATCCGCCCGTATTGTATAACGAGCAGCTGGCCGTTATCTCGGCAGAGCAGATCAGAATGCATCTTAACAACAAAGGGTATCTGAATGCCGAGGTGGACACCACCCTGGAGAAAAAAGATAAAAAAGCCAACCTTTTTTTTCAAGTCACCGGCAACGAACCTTACCGAATTCGTTCATTCCGGGATACCATCCGCTCTGCCGATACCACCATCCACAAAATCCTGAGCGACTCAAAAAGACTCGATATCATCCGGGAAGGGGATATCTTCGACCTGTCGGTTTTGGAGCAGGACAGGGAGCGCATGACCACCACGTTGAGAAACAGAGGGTATTATAATTTTTTGAAAGATAATTTCTATTTTCTGGCCGACACCACCGTCGGCAACCACCAGGTAGATGTGACCCTGGCTCTGAATAATCCCACCGACACCACCCTGCACAAACAGTACAATATTGGAAAAGTTACGGTCATCAATGGCGTCGATGCCCGTCTGCTTGAAGATTCCACCCGGGCCAATCGTCTGGATACGGTTCAATACCGGGGCTTGCAGATTATCTCTGAAAAAGATCGGTTTCTGTTGCCGCAGTCGGTATATTACAATATATTTCTTCGTCCCGGCCGACTTTATTCCGACCGGATTGTAGAACGGACATACTCTTCGTTAAACGGCATGGGGCCTGTGAACCAGACGGCCATTAACCTCACTCCCGTGGTACGGAACGACTCAAACTTTCTCGATTCACGGATTACGCTCTTTCCGGGGAACCTACATTACATGCAATTTGGGGTTGATGGCACCAATTCGGCGGGCGACCTGGGGGTGGCAAGCAACCTGACCTACGAACACCGCAACTTTCTGAAAGGAGGGGAGACCTTCCGTGTGCGGTTGAATGCCGCCTATGAATTTATTCGCGCTACCGACAGCCTCGATTTGCTGGATAATAGCTATTACGAGTATGGAGCCGAAGTGTTTTTGTCTGTTCCGCAATTGCTGTTTCCCTGGATGATAAAGCAATTGAAAGATCAGCCTTCTGCCTCCACGGAGTTTTCCGCCGGCATAAACTTTCAGAAGAGGCCCGAGTATTTGCGCCAGTTTTTCAACCTGTCGAGTCGTTTTCAATGGTCTTCCTTGGAATGGAAACTTCTGAATGTGCTCGAGCCTGTCGGGATCACCTATGTCAGAATGCCCTGGAAATCCAAACGGTTCATTGATCTCTATTTAAGCGAAGATGCCAGTCCCATCCTGCGATACAGCTATGATGAGCAGTTGATTGTGCGGAGTACGTACAACGTAACCTTTACCAATTACAACCGGATTTCAAGAGGGAATATGCCCGTCATTCCATTTCGTATTCGTTCAGGGATAGAGCTGGCCGGCTGGCTTCCCCGCATCGTCACGGGGTTGGGGGGTGGCAAACAAAACAACGAAGGTATTGAAGAGTTTTTCGGATTGCAATACGCCGAGTATGTGAAAGGAGACTTCGACATTGCCCCCATGATTGCTTTTGGCGACAAAAACACCCTTGCCGCCCATTTTGCGGTAGGAATGGCATATCCTTATGGCAACTCAACTGTCCTCCCCTTTGAAAAGAGATACTATGGCGGCGGCGCCAACAGCGTGCGCGGGTGGAGTACGAGAACATTGGGCCCCGGCACCTTTAGCCGTGACTCCACGGGGCATGATTTTGGCCGCAGAGTGGGTGATGTGAAGCTGGACTTCAGTGTGGAGTATCGCCGCAAGCTAACCCGTCTTTTCGAGATGGCTGCATTTGTGGATGCCGGCAATATCTGGACCATCAAAGACTACGTGGAACAGCCCGGGGGTCTTTTCTCCTGGGATAAGTTCTACAAGGAGCTGGCCGTTTCTTACGGATTGGGGATTCGCTTCGACCTGAACTTCCTCCTTATCCGGGTAGATGGCGGCATGAAAGCACACAATCCGGCGCTGCCCGAAGGATCGAGATGGACGATCTTCAGGCCCGAGTTCAGGCGTGATTTTGCTTTCCACTTTGCCATCGGCTACCCGTTCTGATTGTCGGAGGAGATGCATGCCTGGCTCCCAGGAGGTAAGTGCCCGAGAAATTGACAATTTCTGAAATCAAAATAGGCAACATCATGAAAAAAACGCTCTTTCTGCTTACGATCCTGTTGTTTCTGTTTCAACAATGCAACAGTCAACCCGGGGAGCCGGAGCCGGCACCGGAAGAAACAGGTACCTGGGCAAGTGCCCGGGAGATCAATGTCCGCCTGGGAAAAGGAATCAACATCGGGAACACCTACGAGGCAATGCAGTCGTGGCAATCGCCGTTCGATCCAGCCGACCTGAAGCGAATTGCCGATCTGGGTTTCACGCACGTACGTCTTCCCATCCGCTGGGAACGGGACGATCGCAGCATGTCCACGGCACCCTACACCATCGAGTCGGCTTTCATGCAGGCCATCCAGTCGGCCGTCGACGAGGCGCTGAAGCAGAAGCTGCACATCATCCTCAACATGCATCACCACGATGCCCTGATGGCCAACCCCGCCGGGGAGAAAGCCCGTTTTCTATCGCAGTGGGAGCAGATTGCCGGCCACTTTAAGAATTACCCCGACAGCCTGTTGTTCGAGATTTTGAACGAGCCCCACGACAAGCTCACCCCCGCTTTGTGGAACGATTATGCGGAATCAGCGCTTCGGGTAATCCGCAGAACCAACCCCAGGCGTTGTGTGTTGCTGGGCACAGCAGAGTGGGGCGGCGTCGGCGGATTGCGATCATTGGAGATTCCCGACGATCCACAGCTCATCCTCACCGTCCATTACTACAACCCGTTTCAGTTCACCCACCAGGGTGCCAGCTGGTCGGAAGGATCCGATGCCTGGCTGGGAACGCAGTGGCACGGCACCGTCTTCGAGCGGCAGGCGGTGAAAGAAGATTTCAAGACAGTCATCCAATTGGCTGGCGAAAAGAATATCCCGGTGCATGTGGGTGAGTTTGGCGCCTACTCGCGTGCCGACATCGACTCGCGGGTAAGGTGGACACGCTTCCTTGCTCGCTGGTTTGAACAGCAAAGCTTCAGCTGGGCCTACTGGGAGTGGAACTCCGGCTTCGGGATCTACGATCCACAAAATCGCCGCTACGAACAGCGGCTGGTGAATGCGCTGGTCAGCGACCCCATGCCCGATCTGTAGGCACGCATTGTCTTCTCCCTGGGAAATGCCGGCAACACCCGCGTGGTTTTATCGGATATAGAGCTGATGGAGGTGAGGTTTGAATAAATTTGTGTTTAGTCATGTGATAGTTAATTGAAAAAACAGGTTATTATGAAAGATTCAGTCGAAAGGCCCACTTTTACACCCGAGAATATCACTGTTTTATCGGCAGGTGAGATTTTTGTGTTTGGCAGCAACCTGGGCGGAAATCACGATGGCGGTGCTGCCAGGATAGCGTTGAACAAGTTTGGCGCCATATACGGACAGGGAGTCGGTTTACAGGGACAAAGCTATGGCATTCCCACCATGCAGGGAGGCATAGAAACCATTGCACCCTATGTAGATCAATTTATCGATTTTGCCGCAGCGCACTCTGAATACTTCTTCTATGTAACCCGTGTTGGATGCGGTATTGCCGGATTCACCGACAAGCAGATCGCTCCTCTTTTCAAAGAAGCGTTGAGTCTGAAGAACGTTTGTCTTCCCGAATCGTTTGTCCGGGTGCTTAGCCGTCTTTAAAT
>NZ_DCEN01000069.1:31867-35843 GCF_002316955.1 Proteiniphilum sp. UBA1028 | reverse complement strand
TTACTGTAAAGACTTGTTGTTTTCTACCATGGAAGCGCTCATCTCCACCACGGCGCAGCCAAGCTGGTTGATGCGGATGGCGATGTTCGACCTGCCGTTGACGGTTACCAGCTCGCCCTCGAGGCCGGCAAGGGGGCCCTTGATGACACGCACCGTTTCCCCGGGCTTTAGAGTGTTGGTGTTGAACGATACCGGGCTGTCGGAGCAATCGAGCATAAAACGGAAACGGTCCATCTGCTCTTTGGGTATCTCTGTGGGGGAGTGCTCACCCCTGAGCACTAAGTAACGAAGCACCGAGGGCTGGGTGAGGACAGTGTGCTGCTCTACCATATCAACACGAACGAAGATCATCATGGGAATAAGTAACCGCTCTACCCGCTTTTTGCGGTCGCTCCACTGGCGTACCTCGATCTGTACCGGCAGGAAGTTCTCAATTCCCAGATCCGTAAGCCGGTCGCGCACCCGCTTCTCGTGGTGCATCTTCACATAGACGGCCAGCCATCTTTTGTCTGTTTTCGGGGGGGATTTTGACAGCATGATTTTTTGTAAAGATTTTGTTAGCATGAATGTGCAAAGATACTATTTTTAGATTTGGAATATTGGTTTTGCAATATGAAATATGGGATTGTTATTTTTTAATCTGATAATCGCGTTAGTTGTTTCTCCCTTGGCAGGTGTTGATGATATGGTTGAGGAGTTTTTCTGCAAAAAAACATAAAAACAGCGTTTTCCATTGTTAACGGGATGGTTATTTAAGCTAAAAATGCTACTTTTGCGTGTGAAAAAATTAACTTAACAGATTACATTATGCGAAAGATGTTGCTGCTTTTCCAGGTTATAGTGGCTTTAACCTGGCTCTCCGGTTGTACCGGAGCCAAAAAAGTGGCCTATATACAGGGAGCCGGGGAGGACGATATGACCGGATATATGCAAACCACACCTCTTTACGATGCCCGTATCATGCCGAAAGATCTGCTTACCATAACAGTTTCGGCTACCGATCCCGAAGCGGTGCAGGCGTTTAACCTTACCGTGCCGGGCAGGTCGACAGGATTGACCACTACTTCGCAACCGCAGCTGCAGGCTTATCTTGTGGATAACAGCGGACAGATTAACTTCCCGGTAGTAGGAATGATTACACTGAGCGGGCTGACCAAGCGGGAGGCAGAGATGAAGATTACCAGCCTGCTGGGGAGGTACCTGAAAGAGCCGCCGGTGGTGACGGTAAGCTTTGTAAACTACAAGATCTCGGTGATAGGTGAGGTGGCACGCCCCAACACGTTTACCATTAGCAACGAGAAGGTGAATATTTTTGAGGCGCTGGCAATGGCGGGAGATATGACCATATGGGGGCGCCGCGACAACGTAAAGATAATTCGCGAAGATGCGCAGGGGAACAAGAACGTGATATTGATGGACCTGAACGACAGGGATATAATCTTTTCGCCATACTACTACCTGCAACAGAACGATGTGGTGTACGTAGAGCCTAACAAGACGAAAGCTAAAAACTCGGAGATTGGCAGCGCAACAGGCATATGGCTGTCGGCAACATCTATCCTGATATCGGTTGCAGGATTGCTGATAAACATCTTCAAATAACTATAACCGTTTCTTAATAATCAACTTTAAACAGAATGACCGATTCAAAAAACGTTATACCCGGTGATGCATTTGTTGGTGAGAACAGCGAGGAGACTATCTCCGTTATGGAGATAGTGCTGCGTTTTGTGCGTTACTGGAAATGGTTTGTCGCGGGTATAGCTATAGCGTTAGTGTTTGTTTTTTTGTATTTGAGATATACTACTCCGGTATATAACATCGTCTCAAGCATTATTCTGAAAGAGGCAAAGAACCAGCGGTTTGAACCTTCGATGGGCGTCATGGAGGGGCTGCAGCTGAGCGGGCTGGGGGCAGTGAGCAACCTGGAGAACGAGATATACGTGCTGCAGAGCCGATCAATGATACGAAACGTGATAAACAGGCTTAGCCTGCATACATCATATATAGTGGAGGGGCGGATAAAGAGTTCCGACCTTTATAAGATGAGCCCGGTGGTAGTGAGCATGGAGCAGAGCAGGCTTGATGAACTGAAAAGTAATATTGAGTTTACCATGCAGATGAACGGGGAGGGAACGGTGAAGGTGTCGGGGCTGTTTGAAGGGCTACAGACAGATACCGTTTTCAGTTCGCTGCCGGCATTGCTGAATACCCCGCAGGGGGATATCAGCTTCACCCGCAGGCCCGGGGTGGAGGCAGGTGACAAGCCCGTGAACGTGGTTATTCAGCATCCCGAAGCGGTGATAAGGGAATACAGGGGAAACCTGTCGGTGCAACAGGCGTCGAGACAGGCATCGGTGCTCGACCTCTCAATAAAGACTCCCTATACTGAAAAGGGTAAGGATTTTCTTAATATGCTGGTGGAGGTATATAACAACGAGACCATCGAGGATAACAAGATGGAGGCGTTTAACACTCACACATTTATCAACGAGCGCATAGCGATCATCAACGAGGAGCTTACGGAGGCGGAGAGAGATGTGGAGGACTATAAACGGAGCCGGGGGATGACCGACCTGCAGGTGGACCTGCAGCGGAACATGCAGATGGGAAGTCGATATGAGCAGGAGCTGGTGCAGGTGGAGACGCAGCTGAACGTGGTGAACTCGCTGAACGAGTATATAAACAATCCCGCGAACCTAAACAAGACCATTCCCACGAACGTGGGGGTGGAGGATCCCACGCTGGCCGCTACTGCCAGCGAATATAACCGACTGGTGTTGGAGAGGGAGCGGCTCTCGCAGAGCATGACGGAGGATAACCCTGCCATGAGGAAGCTGGACGAGCAGATCTCGGGGTTGAGACAGAATATCAACTCCTCCATAAGCAGTGTGCAGAGGGGGCTGAGTATACAGCGGCGCGATGCCCACAACCAGGCGAATATCTACGGGGGACGTATTGGGAGCGTGCCGACCCAGGAGCGTGAGTTCATGGAGCTGTCGCGAGAACAGCAGATAAAGGCGAGCCTCTTCCTTATGCTGCTGCAGAAAAGGGAAGAGAACGCACTGGCGCTGGCAGCCACGGCAAACAGGGCTAAGGTGCTCGATGAGGCGATCTCGGCCGGACAGGTGGCCCCAAGGCCAATGATTGTGTTGCTGGCGGCGCTGCTGCTGGGCTTGCTGATACCGGCGGGGATTATCTATCTGATGGATATACTGCAGTATAAGATTCGTACCCGCGCCGATGTTGACAGGATATCGAAGGTGCCGGTGCTGGGCGAGATACCGAAACATGAGGAGAATGAAAATATAGCGGTGCTGGAGAATGAGACGCGACCCATCGACGAGGCGTTCCGCATGTCGCGCACAAACCTGTTGCTGACGTTGGGTTCGGACAATAAGGTGGTGGTGTTTACCTCTACCGTGGCGGGCGAAGGAAAAACGTTTGTTGCGCTCAACATGTCTATCAGCACGGCCCTGCTTGACAAGAGGGTGCTGCTGATAGGTATGGACCTGCGTATCCCGCGGCTGAAGGAGTATATGAACTTGGAGACAAACAACGGGCTTACAAGCTACCTTTCGGGCTTTGAGAAAGATATAGACAGCTTGGTTGTGCCGTCGGGAGTGCATCCGAATCTATATGTACTTCCTTCGGGGCCGATACCGCCCAACCCGGCGGAGCTGCTCTCGCGCCCCACGCTTGACAGGGCGATAGAGAAGCTGAGAGAGGAGTTCGACTATATTTTTATCGACTCGGCTCCCTCGAGCCAGGTGACCGATACGCTGATAATTAGCCGTGTTTCTGATGCAACGGTATATGTGTGCCGTGCGGACTACTCAAGCAAGGGGAACCTCCGTTTCGCAAATAGCCTGATGGAGACAAAGAAGCTGAAGAACATGTTGCTGGTGATAAACGATGTAACCGAATTTCACAGGGGTTACGGCTATGGATACGGCTATGGCTATGGCTATGGCTA
>NZ_DCEN01000069.1:19077-31718 GCF_002316955.1 Proteiniphilum sp. UBA1028 | reverse complement strand
ATGGCTATGGCTATGGCTATGGCAACAAAGGCGGGAAGAAAAAAAGTAAAAAGTAACCTTCCCCGCTCCGCCGGCAGACGGAGATCACTCTCTTTTAACCTCACTCCGGTAGACTGCTACCGGCCAATATATTACATGGACCAGACTTCTGCTGATAAGATAGAGAAACTCCTTGAACGTAAGTTTGAAGAGTTTTTTATGTGTCACTTTCCCAAGGTGAAGAATTTCGCATGGAAACTGCTGAAATCGGAACACGACGCGGAGGATATAGCGCAGGAGATATTTCTGAAACTGTGGAAAACACCCGGGTTGTGGAGCGACAACCCTAAAGCCTTGGACAGCTACCTTTACAAGATGACGAAGAACAAAGTTATCGATTTAATAAGGCAGAGATACAGCGAACCGGGCCATGCCACCGACACCTTTTATGATGCAGGCCTTCCTGAAGCAGCAGTGGCCGGCTCTACACTGCCGGACATCTATTACAAGGAGACGGGGCTGATTATAAGGTTGTCACTGGAGCAGATGCCGGCACAGCGGCGGAGAATATTCGAGATGAGCCGCTTTGCCGGGATGAGCAACCGGCAGATTGCTGAAGAGCTCGGCCTTTCGGTCCGGACCGTGGAGCATCACATTTACCTGGCGTTAGCGGAACTGAAAAAAAAGTTAATTTTTGCATTTTTGTTACTTTTCCTTTAAGTAGTACCCCTGTTTTATCCGTACTATATACAGAAAGCCGTGGTGAAAGGGCCTTTTCCCTCCATTGCCCCTGGCTTGACAACAGTATATAATCTACTCAAGTTTCGCATATATAAATTAAAACATTGTCAGTCGAATATTTAGTTGAATACTTAAAATGCGAAACTTGAATAATCTATTAAGAAGATAAAACAGAGGTGAATGGATTATTTTAAACGGATAATTGAATTTTTTACTGCCGGGGAGTTCTCCGATGCGGGGAAGCGGGCTTTTTTCCGTTGGCTTGCCGATGAGGAGCATTCGGTGGAGAAAGATCGGGTGCTTAGGGAGATGTGGGATAATTCCGGTAGCGCTACCGATGCAGGTATACGCGAATCGTGGAGGGCTTTCGTGAGAAAAGCCGGCCTAAAGGAGAGGGTGCCACGACTAAGGCGGCTGAGGGTTTGGCAGACGGCGGCTGCTGTACTTTTGCTGATCTCTATCTCCGCAATATATACTGTCTATCGTGAAAAAAGTGGTGGCTCTTATGCAGGGCTGTTAGAGCAATATTCAGCTGTTGCCGTTACGGAGCGACTGGTGCTGCCAGACGGCAGTGAGGTGCATCTCAACTCGGGAAGCCTGCTTATTTATCCGGAGAAGTTTACCGGCAGGAGCAGGAGCGTGTATCTATCGGGTGAGGCTAACTTTAAGGTGAAGGGGGACAAGAAGAGGCCTTTTGTGGTGAAGTCTAATGATTTTCAGGTGACCGTGCTGGGAACCGAATTCGATCTTCTTGCTTATCCCGGCGACTCGCTGGTGAGGGTGACGTTGCTCTCGGGGAGTGTGGAGGCAACCTACAACAACCTGGAAATGTGTACCGTCCTCTCGCCGGACCAACAGCTGGTGTACAATAAAATATCGAAATCGTCATATATCAACAATCCCGATATAGAGGATGTGACGGCATGGCAACGGGGCGAGATCATTTTCAAGGGTACTACCCTTGGCGAGATAATTACCGTGTTAAAGAGAAAATACCCCTGTCAGTTTGTATATCATGAAGAGCAGTTCGGTAACGATAAATATACTTTCAGGTTCAGGGAGGATGCTCCCCTTGAGGAGGTGATGGAGATTATTACACAGGTGGCGGGTTATATCAGTTACAATATTGCCGGCGACACATGCTTTATAGAACAAAGGACAAGATAATTATTCACATTTAATTTTTATTGCATGGATACATCATAATAAACAAAAAACCGGAATAAAGCGGCTACTTTACTCCGGTATAATCAGCATTAGAGTGTAAACTCTTTAATCGAAAAAACAACTAAGTGTCTAACCTAACGCTAAAGAAAAGACATCAAATTTATGAATTTTAATCTAATTACAAACGCTAAAGCAAAGATTTTCTTCCTGTTTTTCTGTTTGTTATCGCTTCAAACATTTGCTTATGCGCAAAACAATGCAACAATAACCTTGATAAACAAGAGTATATCGGTTATTGACGCATTACGGGAGATAGAAAAACAGTCGAAGCTCTCAATCGCTTTTAATGAATCTCAACTGGCCGGCAAGAAAGCAACTAATCTTGAGGTGAAGAACGGATCAGTGGAAGAAGCTCTCACCGGTGTTCTTCGGGGATCGGGTTTTACATACCGGATAAGTAACGGATATGTGGTGATTATTCCCGGTAACGAAAGTAAAACTACACAGAAAAGTGTGACCGGCCGGGTGCTGGATGAAAATAATGAACCGCTGATTGGTGTGACGGTCGTTGTGGAGGGTGATCCTTCCAGAGGGGCAGCTACTGATATAGATGGTAACTTCTCTCTTCAGTTGAAGGAGGGGGATGTGATAAACGTCTCTTATATCGGCTATAACACACAGAAGGTGGTGATAACCCGGCAGAACAGCTATACAGTACGTATGGTGCCGGATACACAGCTGCTTACTGAGGTGGTGGTGACCGCCCTGGGTATAAGGCGCTCGGAGAAAGCTCTCAGCTACAACGTGCAGCAGATTGGCGGCAATGAGCTGGTGGGTGTAAAGGATGCCAACTTTATCAACTCGCTGTCGGGAAAGATTGCCGGGCTGAATATCAACAGCTCTTCTTCAGGTATAGGAGGAGCCAGCAAGGTGATAATGCGCGGTACAAAAAGTATTGAGCAGACCAGTAACGCTCTATATGTGATAGACGGGGTGCCGGTTTATAACTTCGGTGGGGGCGGGGAGACCGTCTTTGGCTCGAAAGGGGCTACCGAGGGTATAGCTGATATCAATCCCGAAGATGTAGAAACCATATCGGTGCTTACAGGAGCGGCGGCAGCAGCATTGTATGGCAGCGATGCGGCCAACGGAGCTATTGTTATTACCACAAAGAGCGGGCAGGCAGGCAAAACAAGAATCACCGTTTCTAGCAACATGGAGATGATGAACCCGTTTGTCCTTCCAAAGTTCCAGAACAGGTACGGTACATCTGATCAGTACCTGAGCTGGGGTAGGCGCCTTAACGAGGCTAACTTCATGGGGTATGATCCGGCAAAGGACTATTTTGAACGGGGAATGGCTGCTACCGAGTCGGTATCCCTTTCCACAGGTACGGAAAAGAACCAGTCGTACCTCTCCGCTTCGGCTGTCAACTCAACGGGGATTATTCCCAACAACAGGTATAACAGGTATAACTTTACATTCCGTAACACTACAACGTTCTATGATGATAAGCTGAAACTTGATGCAGGGGTAAGCTATATAAGGCAGGACGACCGCAATATGACCAACCAGGGGATATATCTTAACCCGCTTACATCGGCCTACCTTTTCCCAAGGGGGAACGACTGGAACGATATAAGTATGTATGAACGGTATAACCCTTCAAGAAAGATATATGAACAGTACTGGCCTTCGGGAGCTGCTACATACGTGATGCAGAATCCCTACTGGATTAATCACCGCAACCTGCGTGAGAACAAAAGAGACCGTTACATGGCTAATGCGGGACTCACATTTTTTATTAACGACTGGATGAATGTATCGGCCCGTATCAGGATGGACCACTCTGGCAATGATTTTACCGAGAAGTTGTACGCATCGACTAACACCTTGATGACAGAGGGGTCGCCAAACGGCTTCTACGGTATTACCCGTTCAGTGGATAAACAGATGTACGGGGATATGCTGTTGAACATTAATAAAGAGCTTACTGATGAACTCGCGATTCAGTTCAACGGCGGGGTTTCATTCTCCGATATGCGCTCCGATGCGTTTCTGAACAGAGGGCCTATTGTTTATGGGCTGGAGATAGCGGAAGGAATAAATGAGCCGGTGGGTATCCCCAACGTGTTTAACGTGTTTCATCTGAGCGACTCGCAGACGCTGAGGGAACAGAACGGATGGAGGGAAAAGACAAACTCTGCATTCGCAAGTGCCGAACTTGGATTCAGGAACACTTATTACCTGACGCTTACGGGGAGGAACGACTGGCCTTCACAGCTGGCCGGGCCAAACTCAGCTAACAGGTCGTTTTTCTACCCTTCAGTGGGAGGATCGGCGCTGCTCTCTGAGATTGTGAACCTGCCTAAGGAGATCTCTTATATGAAGGTGAGGGCTTCGTGGGCTTCGGTGGGACTACCTTTCCGTCGTTTCCTGGCAAACCCTACATACTCGTGGGACGCCAACAACAAGGTGTGGATAACAAAGACTCATTATCCGCTTTATAACCTGAAGCCGGAACGGACCAACTCGTGGGAGTTTGGACTTGATGCCCGCTTCCTGGGTGGGTTTAACTTCGATTTTACCTACTATTATGCTAACACATACAACCAGACGTTTAACCCGCATCTATCGGTGTCGTCGGGCTGGTCTGATATCTTTATACAGACGGGAAGTGTGCTTAACCAGGGCGTTGAGCTGGGACTGGGTTACAAGAATAGTTGGAATAAATTCTCATGGTCGTCGTACTACACGCTGAGCATGAACAGAAACAAGATTCTCGACCTGGCAGATGATGCCGTTAACCCGATAACCGGGGAGAAGTTCTCTATCGAGCATCTCGATGTGGGTGGACTGGGACAGACGCGCTTTATACTGAAGAAGAGCGGGGGACTGGGAGATATTTACTCCACTACCGATCTGGCGCGCGACAGTAATGGCGATATCTACATAGATGAGAACGGAGATATTCAGTCGGCCAAGATTAATCGGTTAGAAGACTATATAAGCCTGGGGAGCGTGTTCCCAAAATCGAACATGGGATGGAAAAACGATTTCAGCTATGGCAACATCAGCATGGGATTCCTGCTCTCGGCCCGCTTTGGAGGCGTGGTGTTCTCGCGGACACAGGCGGCGATGGATTATTACGGTGTGTCTGAAGCATCGGCAATGGCGCGTGACAACGGCGGCATGGTGGTGAATGGCGGCGACCATATCTCTGCCGAAAAATGGTACACCACAATAGGTAGCGGCGACGCGGTTTCGCCTTATTATATATATGACGCTACCAACGTAAGGCTGCAGGAGGCAAGCATAGGCTACAACTTCCCGGGGAAATGGTTTAACGGGGTTGCAGATGTGGCGCTCTCGCTGACCGGAAGAAACCTGCTGATGATTTACTGCAAGGCTCCTTTCGATCCGGAGTCGGTGGCATCTACAGAGAACTACTATCAGGGAATGGATTATTTTATGACTCCAGCTACAAGAAGCTTTGGGTTGAATCTGAGAGTAACTTTTTAAATTAACAGGTTATGATGAAATATTACAGGCAAATAAGCTATATAATCCTCGTGATGGCCGGCATACTATTGCCTGCCGGTTGTACCGACGGTTTTGAGGATATAAATAAAGACCCGTACGGGGTTACCAAAGATGAGGCATCGAGGGATGCGTACAGCGAAAGCGCTGCCATGCTTGCCATTCAGAGCTGGGTGGTACCCACCTTTCCTAACGCAAGCCAGTTTACCGAGTGCCTCTTGGGTGGCAACTGGGGGGGATACCTCTCCGATTCTAACCCGGGTTTCAACGGAAAGAATTTTGCGACTTACCGTCCCGAGCCAAACTGGAACAAGGTGTTGTTCACCGATATCATCACCAATATCTATCCCAATTACAGGGGACTAAAAGATGTGACCGATGATGAGATATTACTCTCGGTGGCAGAGGTTTGCAAGGTGGCGGCACTGCACCGTATAACGGATGCCTACGGCCCTATACCATACTCCAGAATTGGGGAGAACGGAGAGCTGAATGCTCAGTTCGATTCGCAGGAGCAGGTATATCGCACCATGTTCGAAGAGCTGACCGGTGCGGTGGATATACTTACTATCCGTCAGGCAGAATCGTTCAGTCCCAACGCCGACAAGGTGTTTAACGGCAATATTGTGGCATGGATAAAATTCGCCAACTCGCTTAAGCTGCGCCTGGCAATGCGACTTGCCTATGTTGATCCTGCACTGGCACAGCAGATGGCTGAAGAGGCGGTAGCCCATGAGGTGGGTGTGATGAAGTCTAATGCCGATAACGCACAGATTGGCGGATTTGGTAAGGACGGGAATCCGCTTCACCGTATCATGTATCTCTGGAATGGTGGCGACTCAAGGATATCGGCAGATATCACCTCATATATGAACGGGTTTCAGGACCCGAGAAGGGAGAAGTATTTTACAAAGACCACTTTCACCGGGAGCGATAACGTTGCACAGAACGGCTATTTCGGCTTGCGCTCCGGCATTATGATACCGGCAGCACAGGAGGCGCAGAAGTATGCCAATTACAACGTTACCCCCAATACGCCTATGCTTTGGATGAACGCCGCAGAGGTGGCATTCCTGAAGGCCGAGGGCGCCTTGCGCGGATGGAATATGGGTGCTGAGAGTGCTGAAGATTTCTACGAACAGGGCATACGGCTCTCTTTCGAAGAGTGGGGTGCCGGCGGAGCGGACAGCTACCTTACGGATAGCGAAAGAACTCCGTCGCCATATATCGACCCGATGGGGAAGAACACCCACAGTGGAACGGTGAGTAACATAACCGTGGCATGGGATGAGGATGCAGGCCTTGAAGAGAACCTTGAGCGTATAATTACCCAGAAATGGATTGCTATGTTTCCGCTGGGACTTGAGGCCTGGGCGGAACGTCGCAGAACAGGCTATCCCCTCTTGATGCCGGTAGTGGTGAACAACAGCGGGGGAGTGGTGAGTACGGACCAGGGCCCGCGTAGGCTTGCTTATCCGGGTGAAGAGATTACTACCAACGAGGAGAATGTACGGTATGCCATCGACAACTACCTGAAAGGTCCCGATAATATGGCTACACATGTATGGTGGGATGCTAAAAAATAAAATAGAATAATCATATGAACAATATAATATCTTTAAAAAGAGGCAAGTGGGTGGCCGGCTTGCTGGCAGCACTGGTCCTCACTGCCTGTAGCGACTGGACAGAGGTGGAGCCGGTGGCAATTAACGAGGCTGACATCGCGATGCAGAATCCCGCGCTTTACGCCGGATACCTCGAAAACTTGAGGAGTTACAAGAAGTCGGTGCATAAGGTGATGATCACCTGGTTCAACAACAGCAACAAGGTGCCGCTTAGCCGCGCCGATCATACTGATGTGCTTCCCGACAGTATCGATATAGTATCGATGATGCATCCCGTCAATCCGGCACAGTATGAACTGGATGAGATGGAAAAGGTGAGAAGTGAAAAGGGAACGAAGTTCGTGTATGACATGAATTTTGAAGCTATCAAGCTTATCTATGAAGAGATGGTGGCTGATATGGAAGATGCTGCCCCGGAAGAAGGGGTGGCTATGGCCGAGATACCGGCATTCGTCGATTTTCTCGTGGATACGGTCAACCAGATACTGCCTCTGGCAAGGAAATACAGTTACGATGGAATCATCATAGGTTACAAGGGGAAGAATATTCTGCATATGGATGAAGCGGAAAAGCAGCTATATACTACCTATGAAAAAGCATTTATAGGTATTGCCGAAGATTGGCACGAGAGGAACAGCGACAAGATGATCATCTTTGAAGGGTATCCTCAGAACCTGCTGAACAAAAGCATACTGGAAAAGAGTAGCTATATAATTATTCCCTCAACGGACGCAGGCAACAGTGCGAAGCTTAGCTATAACATAATGGCTGCCAATGTTGAGGGTGTACCTTCCGACCGTTATATTATTTCGGTGGAGACGGTTTCTTTGGATAAAGAAGATGTGAAGACCGGATACTGGGCCGATGGTGTGACACGGGCGGTGACAGGCGCTTCGCAGTGGGTGATGCTTAACCACGATGATTACTCTATAGCTGGACTGGGGATTAAAAACGTGAATAACGACTATTTCAATATTGCACGTATTTATCGTTGTACACGCGATGCAATTTCTAATATGAATCCTTCTCCCAAAAAATGAAAACAATGAAACGATACAATAATATATATGTAATACTGCTGCTGACACTACTTATGGGTGGTTGCCAAAGTGACGGCAGTTTTGACAATAAGCTCTATATAAAGAGCGCTGCGAAGACAGGAGAGATACTCTTTACCGCAGGTGAAGCGGACCAGGAGAAAGTGCTTCAGGCAGAGCTGGCAATGCCCGCCGAACAGGATATTAAAATTACATACAGGGTGGATGAATCGTTAGTGAAGACCTACAACGAGGCTTATTACGATAATGCGGAGATGCTGCCTGCCGAAAACTACGAGTGGATTGAAGCGGGAGCTATGATTCACGCGGGAGGTGTGTTATCTACGGAGGCGCGTATCCTTTTCAAGGGATTCTCGATGCTGAACCGTGACAAGGTGTATGTTCTGCCGGTCTCAATCTCTGAGGCTAATATTGATATCCTGAAGAGCGCCCGCACCTACTATTATGTGATAAAGGGTGCATCGCTTATAAATGTGGTGGCTGATATTGATGAGAACTACCTCTCTGTGAACTGGTCTAATCCCGGTGTTTGCAACAACCTTTCAAAGGTGACGATGGAAGCGCTGATCAGGGTCCGTAATTTCGATAAGATGATTAGTACCGTGATGGGTATAGAAGGCAGGTTCCTGATCCGTATAGGAGATGCGAACTTTCCGTCGAACCAGATACAGATAGCCACTAACTGGGGTAATTTTCCCGGTGCCGACTCTAACAAGGGGTTGCCGGTGAACGAATGGGTGCATGTGGCGTTGACCTATGATGCTACCAGCGGCTCGATGATTGTTTATGTGAACGGAAGGAAACAGTCGGAGGGTACCTTGTCGGCAGGTAATGTGGACCTGGGGAACAGTAATTTCTTTATCGGGCGTTCATATGACAATAACCGATGGCTTGCCGGTGAGATATCGGAATGCAGGATATGGAATATTGTACGCACGCAGGAAGAGATAGCTGATAATCCCTACTATGTTGATCCCGCATCGGAGGGCCTGGTTGCCTATTGGAAGTTCGATGAGGGAGCGGGCAGCACCGTTAAGGATCATACCGTCAACGGGAACAATGCCGTGGCAAATAATACATTGAAATGGACGCCGGTGAAATTGCCTGCGTCTGCCGAATAAACCATATTAATAGTTTTAATTATATGAGAAACAATATATTAAATGCATCGAAGTGCTTTGTTGTACTTCTCCTGATGCTGGGGGCTTTTTTTAGCGCCTGTGATGAAAGTATCGACCTGGCAAAGCTCGACGAGGCCTCTTACGAAGTACCCGGCGAAGTGATCGGGTATATCACGAACAACGGGGGGGACAGGAAAATGAGTTTTGTAGATTTTCGTGATAAGGGTACTGAGGAGATTTATGTAGGGCTGACGGAGGAGGCGCCGGAGGATGTTACCGTTTCATTCAGGTATGAACCTTCTCTGTTAGATGCTTATAACAGTAATAACGACACTGAATACCAGCTGTTTCCCGTGTCGGCTGTGACAATTCCCGGGAAGGTGACTATTGCGAAGGGGGGTAAGGTATCGGGAAAAGGCGAGGTGGTGTTTGAAACTGCCGAAACTCTGGAAAAGGGGCGGACTTACGTTATACCGTTGAAGGCGGAGCTGGCGTCGGGCAATGTAGGGCTTTCCGAAGCCGAATCTGAGTTTCTGATCTTTGTTGATGACCTGAGCAAAATTCCAACCGCTGATAAGCCGTCAGGCATCAAGATTATTAGTTGTATGGAGGTGAATGATACCAACCCGTTGAATAATCTTTGCTTCACGCTGGCAGACAGTGGTAAGCCGCTGATTGACATGGTTATTCTCTTCTCTGCCAATATTAACTATAACAATGAAACCGGCAAGGTGTTTGTCTATAATAACCCAAACGTGCAGCATCTTCTTGATAACAGGGAGAAATATTTAAAACCTTTGCAGGACCGGGGAATACAGGTTGTTCTGGGAATTCTGGGAAACCACGACCATTCGGGGGTGGCTAACCTGGGGACCGAGGCTGCACGTCAGTTTGCACAGGAGCTGAAGGTGGTGTGCGATGCTTACCAGCTCGACGGTGTGTTCTTCGATGATGAATATTCATCATACAAGAATCCGCCACCTCCGGGCTTTGTTACACCGTCGAACGCTGCAGCAGCACGGTTGTGTTATGAAACAAAGATGGCTATGCCTGACAAGCTGGTGACGGTGTATGTATATAGCCGCACATCGAGCCTGCCGGCAGTGGACGGACACGATTCGGGTACGTTTATCGACTATGCGATACACGATTACGGCGGTAGTTATGACTTAAGCGGGAATTATCCCGGCCTGCCCCGCTCGGGTATGGCGCTCTACTCACAGGAGTATGCCCGTGGATATACCACCTCTGAAACCAATTTGAAAAGTTTGAGGGATGGGGGATATGGCGCACATATGATTTTCGCGATGGATCCGTTTAGAAGAAACTTCAGTTACTCTCAGAAGCCGTCAATGGAACGTATTGCACGTGCGTTGTTCGACGACGAACTGGTGTACGACGGAAAACCATATAAGAAAGATTGGTAAATGAGAAGTCTTTGAAAATATAAAGTATTAAAATAATATGAAGACAAGATATAAAACATTACTTGGGATATTGCTGCTTGCTCTTCCTGCTCTTATGTTCCTTTCGTGCGGAGATGATGAGGATATCACTCCCGTTGCGGAGCTTTCTGACCTGGTAATTGAGAAGGAGCAGGTGAAGATTTTAGTCGGTGATAAGGCAGAACTGGAGATTGTGAAAGGTAATAATGATTATAAGGCTTTTTCATTGAATGAAGAGATAGCTACTGTGGGTATCTCTGGCAACAAGCTGATTATAGATGCGTTGGAGAGAGGAAACACCTCGGTTATTGTATCGGACGGAAGCGCTCAGTATCGCTCCATTGGCATCATCACTTATTACGATGCAATAAAGGTGGAGAATGAGGCGGTAAAAATGATGCTGCCTCTGGGTACCTTCAAGACGAAGAGTGTGGCGATACTGCAGGGGAACGGTGATTACCGTGCTGAAAGCAGCGATGAGGAAATAGTGTTCGTAAGAACATCTGGTGAATCGCTGCTCATCACGGGGAGAAAAGAGGGAAAGGCAAGCATCACCCTGACAGACGCACTTGATATCACTACCACCATACAGGTGGAGGTGATATCTACAACCGATCCTTACGACGAATCGGAACTCGATGCGATAATGAAGAAGGAGACATTGAGCTATGTGTTTAACAACTCTGTTGAGGAGAACGCTACTACATACTTCACCCCGCTTAACAGAATTGAAAACGGGAGGAATCTGTACGGATGGGATTATTATAACTTCTATTACCTGAAGATTTATTTCTCCGGAGACAAAGAGGTCGGGAAGAAAGAAAACGCTTCTCTCGTCTATCGCTACGGATCGACAAGCATCTCTGCCGATCATATAGATTTTGAGATTATAAAGAATGATGGCAATAAGATATGGGCGGTTTACTCGTTTATAAGGCTGGAGGTGCTCCATTACGGATATTTTATCCAGAATATTAATCCGTAGGGTTAGCATTTTGAACTATTGTCAGCAGGAGTGAATGATTTTAAACACCGGGGCGGCCATTATGGTTGTCCCGGTGTTGCTTGTGCTCCCATCAAAGTGTTTGCTGTGTTGGTTAAAGCTGCATTATGTTTAAAAGCTTAGAAAGACCACCATTTTCTCTTTTTGGGTGCCGGCATAGACGAGTTGCCTGCCATAACCTGAAGGGCATTGCCCCCATCGGCCGTTGTCCTTATAGCATTGTAGATCACACCCCAGTCGGGTAGCCCCCCCAGGTTTCGGTCGTCGATAAACATATCAGCTTTGAGCTTGCGCGAGAACTCCTCCCGTTCGATAGTCTCGCCACGGTAGTTTTCGTTCTCCGCAAAAAAATACAATCCCCTTTCGGCACAGTAGTCCACCGCCTCCTGCAGAAGCCGGCCTCGCCTTACTGTCCACAATATAAGCTTATGGCCGTCTTTCTGAAGTTGCAAAAGTGTCTCTATGGCGAATGGAATGGGTTTGCCAATCTCAGGATAGGCATGCTCCACGATGGTTCCGTCAAAATCTACGGCTATAATCATAACCTATTGCTTCAGTTTGTTGATTAGAAGTGCAAAGGTACAAAAATAGCCCGACAACCAAGAACTGATGCCTTAAAAAAGGGAAAATACCGATATGTTTGAAGTATTTAAACCACATTCAGAACACCTTCGATAATTTCCTCCTTACGCAATTGTTTAAGAATTTGATAGTCCTTGTTGCATTTTGCCTTTTTACCGTGTGCCAGCTTATATACTCGCAACGGGTTTGACTGGTATTGCCTTGCAATGGAGCGATAAATATCTTTGTTTTCTGATTTAAACAGATATTTGTACAAACCAACCATAATGCATGGATTAAATTGATATTATAAACTATGACTTTTTAAAGTCAATTGCTTTCCCCGCCAAGATGATTTTCCAATTTTAATTTTCCATCTATGATATTTTCTTTATTAATGG